>CAADHA010000129.1 GCA_900696685.1 uncultured Planctomycetota bacterium | reverse complement strand
TGAACACGCTCCTGATCGATAGCGCCATCAACAACTCTACCAACCATCACACCGCGCACAAGTGTCTGCCGGACGGGGGCGAAATCGCCTGGCACAATCACTCCAGCGCCGCCGCGGGCCATCTGCCTGTCGGCGGGTTGATTGCATGGCGCGGAGACCACGTGTTCAACAACGACGGTCAGGATGAGATCTTCGCCGCGGCCACGTTCAACATCCCCTCTCACACTTCTCCCAACCCCGCCCCGACGAACCATCGCGCCCTGTACCTGGTCTTTTGGCGTGGTTCCGGGGAGGGAGGGAACTGAACGAGTGCCCAAACCCTGAGACGCATTCGAGAGACCCGGGTACGAGGTGCCGGCGCGGACTCTCAGTATTGACGGTGGCACAGGCTGATCGCCTGTGCCACCGTTTGCGGCTCTCTTTGCGAGCGGCATTCAGGGCGTGAGCGTGTTGCCCAGTTGGTACAGCGGCGCCAGAAGCAGGACGATCTGTGCGACGAGCGAAGCGACCGCGAGGATGGGGATGAATGCCAGCAGGGCCGTCGCCCGCCGCAGCGCCAGGGCCAGGGCCGTCAACAGGACGAGGGCCGCGGGAACGGCGAGGTACCAGCCCGGGAACGACTGCGAAGAATCGTCGCCGGCCATCCAGCGAGACGCGTCCACGAGCAACTTCGTCGCGCGGGGCAACTTGAGATCGTCGTAGTTCTCCGCCACCAGCGGGATAAGCAGCACGAGCACCGCCGCCTGTATGATGATCCAGACATAGCCGATGGCCAGGCAATACCACAGGGCCACGCGGCGATGGATGGAGCGCACCTGCTTGAGGACGGACGCTTCTTCATTGCTCATGGTTACACCTCAGCGGGAACCGGCCGCGCGCGGCGTGGCCGGGGCAGGATAGAGGTCCGCCTGCACGTGCCGCCGCGTGCGCCGGTCCGTCTCAAAGACGTCTTCGAGCGAGCCGATCGGCCGGGACTCGATGGAGACGAGCGCCTCTGCGGCGAGTTCGGAAATCCGGCCGAAGGGAATGCGTCCTTCGAGAAAGGCGGCGACGGCGACTTCGTTGGCGGCGTTGAAAATCGCCCCGCTCGTCCCGCCCCGCTCCACCACCAGCCGCGCCAGCCTCAGCGCCGGGAAGCGGTCTTCATCGGGCGGCTCGAAATCGAGGCGCGTCAGCGCACCCCAGTCGACGCACGGCGCGCAGCCCTCCGGACGCTGCGGCCACGTCAGCGCATACTGGATCGGCGTGCGCATGTCCGGCCGGCCCAGTTGCGCGAGCACTGACCCGTCGTTGAACTCGACGAAACTGTGGACGATCGACTGCGGATGCACGATCACTTCGATGCGCTCCGAAGGAAGGCCGAAGAGATGATGCGCCTCGATGATCTCCAGCGCCTTGTTGGTCATGGACGCGCTGTCGATGGTGATCTTGGCGCCCATCGACCAGGTGGGATGGTTGAGCGCCTCGGCGACAGTGGCGGAGGCGATGCGCTGCCGGGTCCACGTGCGGAATGGCCCGCCCGAGGCCGTCAGCACAATGCGACGGACGGAGGACGCATTCACGCCGCGCTCCTGCGAATTCGACTCTCTCGACTGAAGGCACTGGAAGATCGCGGAGTGCTCAGAATCCACCGGGAGGATGTGCGAGCCGTGGCGTGCGGCGAGAGGCATGATGATCTCGCCTGCGGCCACGAGCGTCTCCTTGTTGGCCAGGGCGATGTCGCAGCCCTTGCGGATCGCGGCGGCGACGGCGGAGAGGCCCGCAGACCCGACGATCGCCGCCACCACCACGTCTGCCTCCACGCGCTCCACGAGACGCTCAGCCGCGTCGCTGCCCGTGAAGAGCATCAGGCCGTGCGCCGACGCCATCGACGGCGAAGCGCTCGCCAGCACCACGTGCTTCACGCCATGGCGTTCCGCCAGACGAATCAATGCCTCGGCGTTGCGGCCTGCCGAGAGGCCGACGACTTCAAACGAACCCGGCGCAATTCGGTTGAGATGTTCGACGACCTGCAGCGTGCTCGTGCCGATCGAGCCTGTGGCTCCGAGGATGATGATCCGCCGGGGGCGTGCGGAAGTTGCCATCCGGTATTACCCCTCGTCGGCAGGCTGGACGCTGGCAAGTTCGGCCGGGCTGAGGCGGCGGTAACTTCCGTACAGCCGTCGGCGCGGTCGCGGTACGCTTACTTCGGCGGCGCCCTGATTCCTCACCTGAACACCATTGGGGTTTGGCGCGGCAGCAGAATCTCCCGGCGCCGGGCTGCCTGGGCGTTCGGCGGGCGCCTCCGGCCCGGCCGCCTTCGCCGATGATCGCCGCCGCCGCTTCTTTCGCGGCCGCCCCGTCGAGGGCGTCGGCTGATCCTCGCTCGCAGATCTGCCGGCCGGCGGTGCTCCGGACCCGACCTCGGGCAATTCCGAAGTCTGTGCTGGGTTGATCGAAGCAGTCGAATCGCCTTGAGACTTGCCTCGTCCGCGACGCCTGCGGCGCTTCTTCCCGGCCCGTGGAGATCCGGAAGGCTCTCCGCCCACATCGGGGACTGCCTGTGCCGCAGCCGCATCGGCGTCAACAGCCTGCCCTTGCGCCGACGAATCGCCGGAGGCCGCCCCGACTCCGGTCATCGTCGGCGTGCCCGGGGCTGAGGCGCCAAGCCCCTTGCCTCGGCCGCGCCGACCGCGCCGCCGCCTCTTCTTCCTGTTCTGCGATCCTCCTTCGGCGGGGACATCCTGCGGAGCCCCGGCGACTTCGCCGACTTCAGAGACCGGCTCATGCTGGCCCGTCGAGTCAGCGGCATTACCGGCCGGCGGCTCAACTCCCGGCCCGTCGGATTCCCGCCCCCTGCGACCTCGTCGGCGACGACGCTTGCGCCGCGAGGGCGTCTCTGCGTTGTCGCCTGCGGCCGTTGGCTCAGCGGCATCCGCCTCGACCTCGACGACTGCTTCTTCGTCTTCCCCGTCGCTCTCGTCGGCGGGCGGCGACGGCGCCAACGCCTCCATCTCCTTCGGAAACGTCGTGGCCAGGGTCGCCAGGTCCAGGTCGGTCCGGTGGTCGTCGTAGGCGTAGAAGTCCACGCGATCTGCAGGTATCTCGTTGCTCACGCGGATCTCGATGCGCTTGCCCGTCTCCGTTTCAAGCGCGACGATGGTGCGGCGCTTGCGGCTGAGCAGGACGGCGGCGACGGCCTGGTTGAGGGCGACTTCGATGGAGGCGACCCGGGGGTGGGCGATCCAGTAGGCCATGTCGCGCATCGCCTCGTTGGCGATCGATTCGGAGGTGGCGACCTGGCCTCGCCCCTCGCACGTCGGGCAGGGCATGAAGTGCGACTTGCGCAGCGGCGGGCGCATGCGCTGCCGCGTCATCTCGATCAGGCCGAACTGGCTGATGCGGAGGAACTCCGTCTTGGCGCGGTCGCGCTTGAGATTCTCGCGCAGGCGCGTCTCAAGTTCGCGGCGGTGAGAGGCGGAGATCATGTCAATGGTGTCGAGGACGATCAGGCCGCCGAGGTCGCGCAGTCGCAGTTGCCGGGTGATCTCGTCGATGGCCTGCATGTTGGTGCGGAAGGCGGTGGTCTCCGCGTCGCGGAACTGCCTCATGCGGCCGGAGTTGACGTCGATGACGACCATCGCCTCGGCCGAGTCGATGATGATCGACCCGCCGCCGGGCAACGGCACCTCGCGCGAGTGCGTGCTGCGCAACTGCTCCTCCACGCCGAAGCGGTGGAAGATCGGCACGCGGTCGCGATAGGCCAGCACCTGAGGCCCCTTTCGCCGCGGCGCGACGATCTGCAGGAACTCGTTCACGCGGGCGAGCGCGTGCTCGTCGTCGATGATGATCTGTTCGAGGTCGGCCGTCGAGACATCGCGGATCGTGCGGATGAGCAGGTCGGACTCGACGTACAACTCGCAGGGCGCCTTGGCGCTGCCCCGCTGGCTCTCGATCGTCTTCCAGAGGCGCTGGAGGTAGGCGAGGTCGCGCTTGAGTTCGGTCTTCAGGGCCGTAAGGCCGGCCGTGCGGAGGATGAACCCGAAGCCCTCGGGCAGTTCGAGCGAATCGAGAATCTTGCGCATTTCGCGGCGCTGCTCAATGTCTTCGACCTTGCGCGAGACGCCCAGCTGCTCCATGTGCGGCATCATCACCAGCAGGCGGCCGGGGATCGAGAGATAACTCGTGAGCGTCGGGCCCTTGGTGCCGATGCCCTCCTTGAGGACCTGCACGAGGACTTCCTGGCCGCGCTTGAGGCACTGCTGAATGGGCGGCCGCTGACGGTGGGGGGTTTTCTGACCGACGGCTTCGGTCGTTTCCGCGTCTTCTCCCGGGAAGTACATTGGATGCAGGTCGGAGACGTGGAGGAAGCCGTTGCGACCGACGCCGAAGTCGATGAAGGCGGCCTGGATGGCGGCCTCGACGTTGACGACCTTGCCGAGATAGATGTTGCCGACGTGGAGGTCGTGCGCTTCGCGCTCGGTGTAGATCTCTTCGAGCCGGCCGTCTTCGAGCAGCGCGATGCGCGTTTCGTCGCCGGGGACGTGGTTGACGATCAGTTGTTTTCTGACGGGGGACATGGACCAGATGCTTTCAGCATGGTCAATCGTGTGCGGTGCTGCGGAGGACTTGGTCCGGCGACGAGACGCGGGCGCGATGCGCCCGGCGAGTCAGCCTTGCTCGGCAGATCAGATTGTGCGTTGGGCACGACCATCGGCCATCCGGTCCGCCCTCGCGGGCGCCGCTCGATTGTCGCTGCGGCGTCACCACTGGCCTTTCTGAGAGGCCGGGCCGGATCGGGAAGGGCGACGGGCCGCAAGGGCCACGCGCGAGCGATCCGACAACTTGACAGCACGCAGCAGGCGTGTTTTGTGCGAGGGGGCGGGCCGCCTACGCGGCTCCACCGTCGACGGAACGACCGTCGTACCCCTCGGGCATTACTTTGCGCGTCTCATCTCGAATAAAATTCAAGACTTGACGCTCGGAATCGAACGAACCGACCTTTCGGGCGATCAGTTCACAATGTCTGGTATCGACCGCCCGGATCACCCGCTTGATATCGGGTATCGCCGACGGAACCAGTGAAAGGTTACGCAGGCCGATCCCGATGAGCAACATGACGTAATCCGGATCCGAGGCTATCTCGCCGCAGAGGCTGACTTCAATCCCCGCCCGCCGACCCGAACGGATGCAGTCCTTGATGAGCCTCAGGACCGCCGGATGGGCGGCGGAGTACAGGTTGGCCACCCGCTCGTTCGTCCGGTCCACCGCCAGTGTGTATTGGATCAGGTCGTTTGTCCCGATCGAGAAGAAATCCACTTCGCGCGCGAAGGCATGGCTCATGATCGCGGCAGACGGGGCCTCGATCATGATCCCGACGGGCACATTGCGGTTGAAGGGAATCCCTTCGTCATCAAGGTCTTCCATCACGTCGCTGAGCACCATCCGGGCCTGGCGCAGTTCAAGCGGGCCGGTGATGAGGGGGAACATCAGTCGGAGGTTGCCCTCGACCGAGGCCCGCAGGATCGCGCGCAACTGAGTCTTGAACACCGGCAGATTCTGAAGGCAGAAACGAATGCTCCGGCAGCCAAGTGCCGGATTGCGCTCGGGCGACTCGAAGCGGCGCTGCGTGTACTTGTCGGACCCGAGGTCGAGCGTGCGGATGGTGATCGGCTTGCCCCCGGACATGCGCAGGGCGTCGCGGAAGGCCTCGAATTGCTCTTCCTCGGAAGGGTCGCGGTCGTGAGCGAGGAAGAGGAACTCGCTGCGATACAGGCCCACGCCATCGCCCCCGAACCGTTCAACCATCTCCACTTCGAACGGGAACTCGATGTTGCCGTAGAGGTTGATGCGCACGCCGTCGGCGGTGACCGCCGGAGCGCGCGCGAGATCTTCGAGGGAGAGTTCGTAGGAGCGGCGGGCTTCGATGCGCCGCCTGTACTCTTCGAGCGTGGCGTCATCGGGATCGATGATGAGTACGCCCCGGTCGCCGTCCACGATCAGCAGGTCGTCCTCGACGATGTCGGAGGTGGCGCGTTCGAGGCCGACGATCGCCGGAATGCCGATCGACCTCGCCATTATGGCCGTGTGGCTCGTCCTCCCGCCCGCATCGGTCACGAACGCCTTGACGTGCCTGGTGTCAAGGCTGACCGTCTGGCTCGGCGTGAGGTCGTGGGCGACGATCACCACTTCGCCTTCCACCTGTTTCAGGCGGCTCTGCGCCTCGCCGATGAGGTGGCGAAGCAGGCGGCGATCGAGATCGAGCAGGTCGGAGACTTTCGATCGGAAGGCCTCGCTGTCCAGCGCTCGGAACTTGTCCGCCATGGCCTGGATTTCGAATGTGACCGCCCACTCAGCGGAGACCTGCTCCTGTTGAATGCGATCATGCACCGGGTCGAGGAAGTGCGGGTCGCAGAGCATCACCATGTGAAACTCGAGGATCTTCGCGGCCTCGGGATCGACTTCTCTCGCAATCCGGTCCCTCAGCGCCTGCAACTCCTCGATGGAAGCGGCGACGGCTTCATCCAGGCGGTCGTGCTGATGGGGGATGTCCGAAGCAGAGACTTGCCTCCGGGGGACGTGAAGGGTCACATCATCGAGGACAAAGGCCCCGCCGATGACCACGCCTGGAGATACGCCAATTCCCTTGAGTAACTTCATGGGCACCCGAACCCGGTGATGTCGGGGCGGGGGATTGAGAGGCCCCGCCGTGATTTCCGGGCTGCCACAGGGTAGCCGAGTTTGCCCGTTTTCACAACCCTGCCCGCTCCTGACCAATGACCGTTCCCAAGCATGGTTGCGGCCGCGGCCCGCCGAAGAAGTCAAGACTTTCGCAACTGCGGACGATGATTCTCGCATGCGCATGTCTCGCCATCACGCCGCAGCCGATGGCTCCGCGCCGGCGGCGGAAGTGCGCCGCCACGGACGGCTGCGATGCAACATGCTCAACTCGACGCTCGGCGAAGTGCTCGACTTATCCGCCGCGGGCCTGCGCGTGCGCCACAGGGGTTGGCCGAGAATCACCGTCGGAGAGATCGTGCCGCTCGTTCTTTCCGTGGCGTCCAGCGAAGTCCGCGTCGAGGCCCGCATCGTCTGGATGAGACGGACGGGTTTTCGCCGCCACGAGATCGGAGTCGAGTTCATCAATCTCGACGCGGCGACACGCTCCTGCCTCAGCGACATCTCGCTCTGCGCCGCCCGATTGGCCGGCACAAGGCCCGAAGCGGCCTGACGGCTCAAGCCTCCGCGTTCGGGTCGGCAACGGGGTGGGCGGCCAGGTCAACTCCATCCTGCCGCCCCGACCGGCGGTCACGCAGCACCATGTAGACGTTGCGCAGGTAGATCGGCCAACCGAGCATCTGCCCGAGAATGCCGATCGGCTCGCTCTGAATCAGGAAGTAGATCAGCAGGATTGTCGCGCCCGCGAGGCTGAGCCACCAGAATCCGAGGGGGACGATGCTTCGGCCACGGCGCTCGCTGGCGATCCACTGGAGGGCGAAGCGGCCCATGAACATCGCCTGCCCCAGCAATCCGAAAAAGAACAGCGCGATTGCGCGCTCGGAGCGACCCTGCGAGTAGAGAAGACTCAGGAAGGGCCAGTCCGAGGCGCGAGGATTGCGCGACGTGCTGTAGACGTACACGCCCGAGCCGTCCCCCGAGAGTTCGTACCAGGCCGTCGTCCCGTTTGCGGCGCGGACCTGGATAGCGCCCGAGGCGCCGGGGCCTTCCTGCCGTGCAGCACAGTTCGCGCACGGCCAGGCGAGGGCGAGGACAACGGCGAGACAGAGGGGCAACGGCAGTCGCATGGGGCGCCTCCAGTGCGGGTGTTCGGCCTTGTCCACCAGCATAGGCGGCGGCGCGATCACGCCGCAATCGTGGCGGGCGCCGATGGCGCAGCCGCGCCAATGACCCGCTACGATGTGGATCCATGCCAAGTGTCCTGCTGACCGGCGGCGCCGGGTTCATCGGTTCGCATCTGACTGACGCACTGCGGGCGCGCGGCTGGTCCGTGACCATCCTCGACAACTTCGATCCCTTCTATCCGCGCGCGGTCAAGGAGGTCAACCTCCGTGCGGCGCTTGATTGCGGGGCAATGCTGATCGAAGGCGACATCACGCGCGAGGCCGACGTGTCGCGCGCGTTCGATGCGGCGCAGCCGGACACGGTCGTCCATCTCGCCGCGCGGGCCGGCGTGCGCCCGAGCATTGCCGAACCCGCTCGCTATGCGCTCGTGAACGTCGTCGGCACGCAGCAGATTCTCGACGAGACGGTGCGGCGCGGCGTGCGGCGAATCGTCGTCGCCAGTTCGTCGAGCGTCTACGGCAATCAACCGAAAGCGCCCTTCAGCGAGAGCGATGACGTCAGCCGCCCCGTCAGCCCCTACGCCGCCACCAAGGTCGCCACGGAACTGCTCTGCTCGACGGCGGCCTGCCTGCACGGCCTGTCAATCACCGCCTTGCGCTTCTTCACCGTGTTCGGCCCGAGGCAGCGTCCGGACCTCGCCATTCACCGGTTCCTCGACCTTGTCTCTCGCGGCGAGGCGATCCCCGTCTTCGGCGACGGCTCAAGCAGCCGCGACTACACCTATGTTGACGACATCATTGACGGCGTGCTGCGCGCCATCGACCGCTGCGGCCGGGTCGAGCCGTATCGGTGCTACAACCTCGGAGGCGAGCATCCTGTAACACTCGCCGAAATGATCGACGCCGTCGAGCACACCGTCGGCCGCAAGGCCCTGATCGACCGGCGCCCCGACCAGCCCGGCGACGTGCGGCGTACCTGGGCAGACCTGGCCCGCAGTCGCGCCGAACTCGGCTACCAGCCACGCACAAGGCTGCTTGAGGGAATGCGGAAGCAATGGGAGTGGATGCGCGAGGCTGGAGGCCGCCGGTAGGGGGGGCAGGGGGCGCTGGCAATACCCGCCGCTTCGAGGTGGCTCGCCGCGACACCGTGCCGTAACATCTGGTACGATGGGTGCACGGAGACTCTTTGCGGACCACGGTTTACGCTGCACGCGGCAGCGCGTGGCGATCTACGAGCGCCTTCTCGCCGCCAATACGCATCCGACAGCCGAGGAACTCTTCGAGCAGGTGCGCGGCGAGTGCGACGGCCTGAGTCTCGCCACCGTCTACAACACGCTCGAAGCCCTCTGCGACGCCGGACTGTGCCGCAAACTGACCTTCAACTGCGGCTGCGCCCGGTACGACGCTGAAACTCAACCTCATCTCCACCTGCTCAACGACGACACCGGCGAGATTCACGACGTCCCCGGCGACCTGAGCGAGCGCCTCCTCGCCCAACTCTCCGAAGATGTCCTGCGCGATATCGAGGTCCGGCTTGGCGTGAGGATCGACCGCGTCTCGCTGCACCTGCACGCCCGGAAGACAGACGCTCATCCCGGCACGAACGGGCGTTGCACTGAACACAACGGACTGACGATCGCGTGCGAATCGATCGCGGACTCCTTCTCCGGCGGCACGCGCCGCTGAGTCGCGCTGCCGCAGGCGTGTCGGCGCACTTGAGTCGCCGCAATCGACGTCAAACACCTCCGACTTTCGAGGGCCGTGCTGCTCACGCGCACATGCGAACGGCATGAACCGGCGGGGAGGGCCGGCCTACGGCTGGCAGTAACACGATGAGGTGGGCCGCACGTCAGCGCGGGTCCAGGCTGCGGCGAGTTTCGCGGCTGCTTCCGTCGCCGCGCGATCCTTGCCTTGCGCGGCCAGCGCCTTCTCGAGGCCGATGAGCGACCAGCCGTTGTTGCGATGCCTTGCCAGGTCAGCGCGATAGACCTCTTCGGCTTCGCTGAAACGGCCGTCGGCCATGAGCAGCGCCCCAAGCGCGTGGCGAACGGGCTGCATCCAGCCCGGCGGCTCGTCGTAGACGAGATCGTCCTCCATCGCCACCGCTTCGCGCAGGATTGCAAAGGCCCGCTCCCGCTGCCCTTCGCGAAAGAGCATCTCGCCGAGCATCATTCTGCGCGCGAGGGGAAGGATGACGCTCGCCGGGTTCTGGCCGATGTACCATTCGTCGGTGATCGTCGCGGCGATCTCGTCAAACGCCTTGATCTCGCGCTCCGCCTCGTCCGGGCGGTTCAGGGCCGAGAGCGCCACGCTGCGGGCGTAGCGCCGCATCGCGCGGCTGACCAGGCGGAAATCCTCCGGCTCCCGCTCGCGCAGGATGTCCTCCCACTTGCCGAATCGCACCATCACGTGCAGCGCCGTCGGCATCAGGCCGTCCGCGATCGTGACATACTCGCGGACGAAGTCCCCGGGCACCTTCTTTTCCATGCGGCGCGCCGCGGCGATGGCGGTCTCGTAGCGCCCTTCCATCATCGCCGAGTAGGCCAGGAAGTGGATGTTGTGCGTGTAATACAGGACGTAGAAGCGAGGCGTCGGCGCGAGTTCAAAGTAACGCTCGTCCGCGGCGATCGCCCGCTCATTCGCGTCGGCCGAGTCGGCGTAGCGCCCCGTGCGGACGAAGATGTGCGAAGGCATGTGGACGAGATGCCCGGAGCCGGGCACGAGCGTGGTGAGGCGTTCGGCCGCCGCCGTCGCGCGGTCCGGGTCGGGAGAGGCTTCCACCGCGTGAATGTAGAAGTGCGTGGCGCCCGGATGGTTCGGATTGATTTCGAGGACGCGCTCGAGCGCGGCCACCACGTCGAGCGTGCGGCCCTTGGGCTGGCCGGAGTTTGTCCACAGGTCCCAGGGCTGAAGGTTCATGAGCGACTCGGCGAAGAGGGTCCCGACGTCGGCGTCGCCGGGATTCGCTTTCCACGCCTGCTCCATCGCGGCCGCATATGCCTCGTCGAGCGGGCGGCGGTTCTCCGGGGCCGGCCAGTCATAACGCTTCGCCAGCGCATCGATCAGCGCCTGCTCAACAGGAGCAGCGAAATGGCGGCGCTTCACTGCTTCCTGCGTCGCCTCATGGGCGAGGCGCGACTGCTCCGCCGTCATTACAGGGTTGTTGATGTGCAGGCCGTAGGCGTAGCCGATGCCCCACCATGCCATGGCGCAGTTCGGATCGACCTCAGCGGCCTTGCGGAAGGTGCGGATCGCCTCGTCGTGGTTGAAGCCGTAGAGCAGTTGCAGACCCTGGTCGAACCACTTCTGCGCCTCAGGCGAGGTGGTGCGGATCTCGCGGTGATAGCCGGCGTAGCCGTCGTAGAAACGGGCGCGGGCCGCGGACAGGTCATCGGCACCGGCACGGTGATCGTTCGTGGCGCAGCCGCCTGCGAGCAGCGACATGCCGAGGACGGTGACGAAAAACGGATGAATCTGTCGATTCAAAGTCATGACCCGAATCTCCTTACCCTGGAGTTTCAGCCATTCTTGCCGCGTCCCCGCGGGAGGCAAGGCATGGCGTGCGGCGGCGCGAGCGAGGTTCGTCTGCCTCATTCAGCACGGCAGCCCGGCTGTGCTGAGGATGAGCGTGACGGGTCCATCGTTGACCAGTTCGATCTCCATCATGGCACGGAAGACGCCTGTCTGTGTCTTCACGTCTTCGACGGCACGCAGTCGGTTCACGAAGTATTCGTAGAGCGCTTCAGCCTTCTCCGGAGGCGCGGCCCGGTCGAAACTCGGCCGGTTGCCTTTGCGGCAGTCCCCCGCGAGCGTGAACTGGCTGACGACGAGCGCCTCGCCGCCCACGTCGAGCACGCTGCGGTTCATCAGGCCTGCCTCATCGCAGAAGATGCGAAGTCGGGCGCACTTGCCCGCCAGCCAATCCGCCTCGCGGACGCCGTCGTCCTTCTCGACGCCCAGGAGAATGAGCAGGCCTCGCCCGATCGCGGCGCGATAGCCGGTCTCCTCGACGCAGACCGTAGCGCTGCTCACGCGCTGGACGACGGCGATCATGAGCAGAGCGTATCGGCGGGGAATGTGTTGTCCAGCGCGCCGTCTCGGCCGCATGCCGCTCAATCGGATCGCTACGATTCCCCGCCATGACGCCTGCCTTGCGATCACTGCTCTGCTCGGCGCCTCTTGAGGCGATCGGCGGGGCCGCGTGGATCGAGCCGGACTGCACCATCATTGACGATGTGCACGGGCCGGCGGCGCTTCGCCTTTTCGCGGAGCACTTCGACGCGAGGCGCGGTCCCGCCCGGCCGGAGAAAGTCCGCGTCGTGTCCACCGTCGATCCGGAGAGCGCGCCGCCTGATCGCCTGGGTGCTCATGAACTGCTGCGCGAGTTCGCCGGCGAGCACGATGTGGCATTTGTGCATGAGGCGGGGTCCTGCGACGAAGGATGCAGCCCCTCTCTCGACTGGCGGAGCGGAAGCGTGATCGCCTCAGCCCGGCGGCCGGACGCCGCGGCCGCAGCGCGCGGATGCGTTACGCTCGCGGCCCAGGCGCTGGACCTCGCGGGATTGCTCGCGACCGGCCGCATGTGGGTGCAGCGCCCGCGCGTGCAGCGCATCCGCCTTGAAGGCGCGCTGAGCGAGGGATGCACGGCCCACGACGTTGCCATCGCACTGCGGCCGCGCATGATGAGTGAGTCATGGGCGGACATCGACTGGCGGCCGGCGCCCGATGAGTCACTGACGCGGTCGCTGTGCGCCCTTCTCCTTGGCGATTCGCCGGCGGAAACGGTCTTCATGCACGATCACGCCGTGGACTCCGCGCCGGCCGAGTGCACGTTGCTTCTCGACGGCATCGAGCCGATGCTGGGCGAAGGCGAGACCGCACGACCGGCGCACGGCATCGAACCGACGGACGTGGATCGAGTCTACATCGGTTCATGCACGACGGGCAGCGTGGCGGATCTGCGCCTGGCGGCCCGCGTGCTCGCGGGCCGGCGCGTGCACGTGCCGACGGTCATTGCGCCGGCGTCGGCGCGTGACGTGGCGCTTCTCCGCGAGGAGCCGCTTGGCGATGGCGGACCGAGCCTCGCAAGCGTCTTCGAGGCGGCGGGATGCGACGTCGGCCTGCCGGGATGCGCCGCGTGCGTCAACGCCCTCGGCGACCTGCAGCAACACACTGGTGAAGGCGGGCCGCTCACCGTGGTCGCGACGGCCGTGGCGAATGTGAGCACGCGCCGCGTGGCGCGCGTGCTCACCGCCAGCCCCGTCACCGCCGCGCAGATTGCGCTTCGCGGCCGGCTGTGATCACGGCAACTGCACGACATTGCTTGTCGAACACGGGCTTCCGTCGCTGACGACCAGTTGCA
Organism: uncultured Planctomycetota bacterium; assembly: GCA_900696685.1. Taxonomy (GTDB): domain Bacteria; phylum Planctomycetota; class Phycisphaerae; order Phycisphaerales; family UBA5793; genus UBA5793. Next base: position 53,168 of record CAADHA010000129.1, on the reverse strand, counting down.
CATGACCCCGGCACGTGTTGGTGCCGATGGTCGCGCTGATCTGCCCGCTGCCGCCGCCTGTGCCGATCACGGTCACCAATTGCAGTTGATTCGCGCCAAGTCCGAGGCGCGTGCCGGCGCACGGCCCGCCGACGATCCTGAAACTGCCGGTGCTGCGCGCAAAGACAATACCCATCGGCCGGCCGGGCGCTGCGTTGAACCACTGGAGCCTGACGCGGCCGGGGCAGTCGCCGACGATGGCGAGGACGAAGCCGCCGCCCGACTGCCTCTCGTACGCGCCGATGTCCACGATCGGCGGCGTGCCGCGCCCGGTGTCGGGCGCCGCGGGATCATCAATGAAGCGCGGGTTGCCGTCGAGATCGACGTCGATGCCCTGCGGCACCGCGCCGTTGTCCCCGGCGTCGATTGCGGACGAGGCGGCGCTGAGACGGTAGTTGTCGCCCCCCTCATCGACGAATCGCGGGTCGTCGGAGCGGGTGCCTTCGCCGCCCCAGCCCCCGCGAATCGTGCTGTAGCGGACCGTCGGCGAACCGCCGGCGACATAGATCTCATCAACGATGTTGTTCCAGAAAATGGAGTTCTCGACGCTCGTGTTCCCGTCAATGTACAGGCCGCTGCCGAAGTCCGCTGCGCTGTTGTTGGACACGGTGCAATTGACGATGCGAGTGGTGCTCAGGACCGAAGAGAGTCCGCCCCCGATAAACGTCGCCGTATTGCGGTAGAACAGGCTGTTGACGACGAGCCCGGTGGCGCGGCTGATGAGTACACCCGAGCCGTTGCCCGAGAACCCGATGGCCTGGTTTTCGTGGAAGACGGAGTCGATGATGGTGACGTCGGCCGCGTCGGTCGCCGCGACGCCTCCGCCCCCGAAGAGGTCCGTGCGATTGCCGAAGAACTCGCAGCGCTCGATTCGTGCGCGCGAGCGGACAATGGCCGCGCCGGCGCCCATGCCCGCGAGGTTGTTGCTGACGATGCAATCGATCAGGAGGGGCGAGGCGGCGGAATCGGCGAAAAGCCCGCCGCCATACAGCCCGTTCCAGTTGTCGTTGAGGATGCAGCCGCGAATCGTCGGCCCTGCGCCGAGGCACTGAACGGCTGACTGTGAAGCGCCCCGCAGCGTGAAGCCCTCGATGACCGAAGCGGCCCCTTCGCGCGCGTTGAAGACAAAGGCCGATCCGCCTCGCTGCGCATCGATGATGCATGCGGCCGGGCCGTTGGCGGAGCGCACGGTGATCGCCTTGCCCCGGAAGGTGATGTTGGCGTTGCCTCGCCCGGTCCAGACGCCGTCGGCCACGACCACGCTCTGGCCCGGAGCGGCGGCATCAATGGCGGCCTGGATGTCGCGGAAGTCGCGAGGGACGTGAATCTCACCGGCAACGACCTCGCGGCATGAAAGGGCCGCGAGGCCCATCGCGGCGAGAGTGCTGATCGCGTTCGCTCGCACGGTTCTCTCCTCCTCTCCAGGTGAACGAAGCGGTGTGCGGTCATGGTACAAGATTGCTCCGGCCGCGCCAAGTGAAAACCGTCCGGATTCACGGAATCATTCCCGCATCCTGAGAAAAGACGACGGGCCGCGAGTCGTCCGGCGACGCGCGGCCCGGCGGACCAGGTCCAGGTGTGGAGTGTCACGCCACTTTGACGCGGCGCTTGCGCCCGACGGTGCGCTGGTCGCTTGCCGCCCGCTTGGTCTTGCGTTCAAGCAGCAGGCCGACCACGTCGCGCAGGTCGGGGACGTAGAGGTCGGCGCCGATTTCTTCGGCCAGGCCTTCCGCACGGCCGTACACGCCGCCGCCGACGACGATCTGCATCTCGGGGCAGACGTTGATCTCGTGAAGTTCGTCGATGATGCGGCGGATCTCGGGCAGGTCCTTGGCGGCCGAACTGAAGAGCAGGAGAATGTCCGGCCGCTCTTCGCCCACGCGAGACATGATCTCGTCGAAGGGCACGCCGCCGCCCGCGAAGGCGACTTCAAAGCCGCCCGCCTCGATGAGATCGACAGCCATCGACGCGGCGAGCTCATCCTGTTCCGTTCCGCCGCACACCACGAGAATGCGCCGCCCGTTCGGCGATGCAACGGTCAACCTCGCCTGCGCCTGATCAGCCAGGGAGCGCATGAGTCGGGTGGCGAAGTGATGCGAGAGGCAGGTGAGTTGATCGGCGCGGAAGAGTTTCTGAATCAGACTGAGCGTCGGCCAGAAGATCTCGGAGAGAAGTTCCTCCGCGGGCACGCCCGCCTCGATTGTTTCCTGGACGATGTTTCGCGCTCCGGTCCGGTCACCGGAAATGAGTGCCTGAAACAGCCGCTCGATCAGCACTTCCTTGTTCACTGCCTCGTCTCCTGTACTGGTTGGGCGCCGGCCCCGCGGACCGTCGTGCAATGCGGCCGGGCATCGGCTTCCTTCGTCCGATGCCGGACCGTGCTGGAGAGAGGTTCATCGACCGGAGGCGAGCCGCGCCTCGAAGCGCGCAAAGAGTGTCCGGTAACGCGCCGCGCAGGGGGGGGGCGGCCGGTCTAGACCGCTTCTCCAGCCACGCGCCCGACGTAACCCACGCACACGCCGAAGGTCATGGAATGGGCCTTCACGTCGGAAAAACCCGCGGCGCTCATCAACTCGACCATCGCCGCGCGCGTCGCAAACGTATCCACCGAGCGAGGCAGATACTTATAGGCCCCGCTCCGGTCCCGGCTGATCCATGTTGCCGTGCGCGGCATGATCGTGTGGGAGTAGAAGTGATACAACACCTTCAGGAATGGATTGGGCGGCGTGGAGAACTCGAGGATGATGAGGCGTCCGCCGGGACGCAGTATGCGCCGGAACTCGTGCATCGCCCGCGCAGGGTCGGCGACGTTGCGGATGCCGAAGGCGATGGACACGATGTCGCAGGAGGCATCGGGGAGGTCGAGTCGCATCGCGTCACCCACGCGGAACTCCGGTGTGATGCCGTCGGCCAGTTTCGCGGCCTTCTCCTGCGCCAGGCGGATCATGCGCGGCACGAAGTCGATGCCGATGACTTTCGCGGGACTGGAGCGCGCGAAGGCGAAGGCGAGATCGCCCGTGCCGCAGGCGACGTCGACGACCACATCTTTGCCGTAGACAACCTGTGCCAGGCGCACCGCCCTGCGCCGCCACGCCTGGTCGCGCCACAGGGAGTGGATGCGGTTGTTGAGGTCGTAACTCTCCGCGATCGCGTCGAACATCATGCCGATGCGCTCGGCCTTGTCGTGTGCCGCATGGGGGTCGGCGAGGCGCTGTTCATCCCAGACCGGGCGATCGTCGGTTGTGTCGCTCGTGTCAGCCACAGGGCGGGATCATAGTTGGCAGGCGTGCGACCCGACGGAGAATGGTCAGATCGGTCGTAATCCGGATTTGTGGCACTTCCCCGATCATCGGGAGAGATCAACGTGAGGACAAGAGCAGACTTCCCGCACCAGGCCTCTTGCCCGCGCGGCTGGCGCGGAAAATAAACGGGACAGGTACATTTATTTCTGTCAGAAAACTCTGCTTAACTGCTTGATAATTCAAGACATAAAATGTACCTGTCCCGTTTATTCTGTCCCGTTTGTTCTGCCGGACACAGCACTCGATGTAGTCCTGCATTGCACCCGGTTAGGATGCACTCATCCTGTTCTCACGGCACGCGGACGACGAGGCGCTCTTTGCGCCAGCCGAGCGGCCCGAGGACGCGCACTTCTTCGAGGCTCTGTTCGGCTGCAAGTCCAAGATTCGCCGCGTACCACGAGGTGGTGCGCTCCATCACGTGCGCCCGGCGAAGCGTGAGCGAGAACTCGCGCGTGAATCGTGCAGCGCGGAACACTCCGCCGCCGGGCAAGCGCAGGTCCTGGTCCTGCTCGCGCCTGAGCACCTGCTCCGCCGTGCCGCGGTCGATGATCCGCGCCTCATCGCCGAGCGACCGCACGATCGCGTGGTGCCGCGTGTTCAGTTCCGCGTCATTCGCTGCTTCCTGAGAGGTCAGCGGCACGGGCGGATCGAAGGTCGTTGCCGCCCGGTTCGGAAAGTCGATCGTCTCGACGAGGAGCAGTTGCTCGCCGTCGAAACGTACGAGAGACGCCCTCTGTCCGTCGATGGTGCATCGCCACGCGCCATCGCCCGCTGAATCGATCGTCATGGTATCCAGTGCGGCAACGGCGCCGCCCTCGATCCGCGCGAAGGTGCGGACGCCGGGCATGAGAGTCTCGAGCGCCTCGGCCGCGGTCGGTTCAGGCGCATGCTCGACTCCAAGGAGGCGCGCCGGCTCAAAGCCGGGGAGCAGTCCAGTGGCTGCAGTGCGGGCACAGCCGCCGCCCGCTGCAAGCGCCGCACTGATGAGCAGGACCGCAAGCCGTGCCGCACACGCAGGCGTGTTCCCTTGTCCTGTCACCGCACTCTCACTTCCACAGCCTGGAACGCCGCATGACAGTCGGGTTGTCGAGTTCAACGCGAACTCAATACCGACTTCGACTCATGCCACGCGTTGAGAACATCCGCCGCCGCATCATGGTAGAGGCTCGCCAGGAGGTCGGGGGCGAGCGCGCGGCCGGCGAGGGGCGGCGAGGAGAGCGCGTCATACCGCTCCGGCTCCACCATCGCCAGATCGGGATCGGCGATGGGCGACGGGCCGCTCCAGCCCGATTCCCACATCAGGCGCTGGGCGTAGTAGCGGCTGGCGTAGAGGTCGAACGCCTCCTCGGCGCTTCCGGCGAGATGACCCATGCCCATGGGCGAAGCGGTGGGCCGCAGGTGCTCGTCCGTCGTCACGATGTCCGAGCCGAACATGATCCGCCCGCGCCAGCGCGTGAGGAACTCGACGAGCCGCGCGTGCGGATGACGTGAGATTTCACGGACCATCCACTTTGTCGCGGAGGTGTCGATGGACAGGTTGTCGTGTCTTGCGAGGAGTGCGTCGAGGAAGTCGAGGTCTTCCGGATTCCCGGCCATGTGAGCCGCGATCCACGGGACGTTGCCGTACTCGTCGAGCAGTCGCTCGAAGGGTTTGTACTGGTCGAGTTTCGTGCCGTAGCGCGAGGCGTCGGCGTACTTGGCGGCGAACCAGGTGTCGGGATCGGCGACGTGGGTCATGAACATCATGCCGCACCCGCGCGCGACGTCCATGGCGCGGCGGCGCCAGGGGCCGTCGAGCGCGAAGAGATCGGGCTCGCCGAGTTCGCGGCCGATGTCGCGCGAGCGTGGCGCCGCCCAGAACTTGCAGATGCGGCAGCCGATCGCCGCGTAGCGCTCGATGCGGTCGAGCCAGTCGGTGGTAAACGCCTTGAGCCGGTCGGTCGCACCCCAATTCGGCACGGCGATGAACCGGATCGAGTCGCCGAATACATCACGCACGACATCCGCGTGTTCGAGGTGCGTCATGGAATAGACTTGCCGCACGCCGAAGAGGTCGGCCGCCTGCTTGTAGATCGGCGTGGCCCGCTCGCCGTTGATGTGCGTGTGCATGTCGATGATGGGGCGGACGGGCGTGCCCAGCCGCCTCGCCTCGGCGCGGTAGTCGAGGCCGTGCAGGTTTGCGGCATGGACGGTTCGTTGCAGTGGCATCAATGAATTCGATGGTAGTCAACCGGCCCCATGACGACCGCGCCCCTTCAGCACCGGCGCGACCGCGCGTCGCCCTTGCACACGACTGGCTCGTTGGCATGCGCGGAGGCGAGCGCGTTCTCGACCGCCTCGCGTCTCTCTTCGGCCCCACCGACCTCTACCTGATGGTCCACGACTCCTCACGCCGCTACAGCCGCGCCATTGACGCCTGCACCATCCACACGTCCGCGCTCCAGCGCTGGCCGCTGGCGCGCACGGCGCTGCGCCGATGGTACCTCCCGTTCTATCCCCGCGCGGTCGAGTCGCTGCGCATCGAGTCTCATTTCGACCTGCTCATCTCGACAAGTTCGGCGATGATCAAGGCGATCCGCCCGCCGCGGCGCCGTGAGGGGGAAGGCCGCATCCCGCACCTGTGCTACTGCCATTGCCCCGCCCGGTACCTCTGGTCTCTCGCGGACGAGTACGGCGGCGGAGGGGCGATGGGCCGGGCGCGACTGCTGGGATTGCGTCTCGCCGGTCCTCGCCTGCGACGCTACGACCGCGACGCCTGCGATCGCGTGGACGTCTTCCTCGCCAACAGCACACACACGGCGCGCGCCATCCGCGAGTGTTACGGGCGGGAGGCAACCGTCGTTCATCCGCCGGTTGACACGGAGTTCTTCACTCCCGACCCGGCCATCGAGCGCGGCGAACACTATCTCGTCCTCTCCGCGCTCGAACCGTACAAGCGGATCGATCTCGCGATCGAGGCGGCGAACCGGCTCGGCGTGCAGTTGCGAATCGGAGGCGACGGCTCGCAGAGGCGCCGCCTCGAGCGCCTCGCGGGGGCGACTGTCTGCTTCCTCGGCGAGATCGATCGCGAGCAGGCCCGGGCCGAGTATCGCAGTGCACGCGCACTGATCTTCCCCGGCATCGAGGACTTCGGCCTCGTACCTGTCGAAGCGATGGCGTGCGGCTGCCCCGTCATCGCCTTCGATCACGGCGGCTCCGAGGACTGGATGACGCTGCAGGTCGGGATCACCTTCGACCGACCAACCGCGGAAACTCTGGCGGAGGCGATCAAGGGGTTCGAGTCATTGCACGTCGATGCCCAGTCGTGTCGCTTCAATGCCCTGCGATTCTCGTCCGAACACTTCGATGCGGCGATGCGGCGCCAGGTCGCCTTGCTGATCGAAACGTGAGGAAGGATCGATCGAAGGCGCCCGAACCTATCGGGGTGGGAGGGGCGCAACATTGCTCGCCGCGCAGGACCGGCCCTCGATGAACTGGAGGAATCGGCCGCAGACGCTCGTGCCTGCGACTCCGGTGATCGTCCCGATGCCGGTTCCGCTGTTGAACACGCCCGGGGGATCAACGAGCTCCACCTGCCCCGTGACGCCGAGGAGCGTTCCGGCGCATGGCGCCTCCGGTGGAATGACGAAGTCGCCGCGCCGGGCGCCGAGGATCAGGGCCATCGGTCGATTCGGCTCGGCGCCGCTCCACTGGGCCGTCAGGGCGCCGGGGCAACGCCCCGAGACGCGCAGGACGCGCCCGTTGGCCGCTCCGATGAAGGCCATGCCGCGAACATCAGCATATCCGCCCGACCCGATCAGGCTCCGCTCGCCGGTGACCGCATTGATCCTGAAGAAGAGATACCGGCAGCCGTAGAGTTCGCCCGAGGCGGAGAAGGTCAGCGAGTTGATGTCGCGCGTGCCGTCCGCCAGGCCGTTGACATCGGTGGATTCACCCGACAGGAGATCGACGGTGAGGAGTCCTTGCTCGGTGTCCCATGCGAAGGCCCGGCCCGCGTGATCGATGGCGAAGCCCTGTAGGCGCGCGTGGGAAGTGGCGCCGATGAGCGCCGCCGCGCCCGTGGCGGGGTCGATCGAGTAAAGCCGATCGGGCATGGCGATGCCGCCGTCGTCGATGGCGTAGAGCGAACCATGCGGCGCGAAGGCAAGGCCGCGCACATCATCGACGCCCAGCGTCGCGAGGCGCGTGGTTGAGCCTGTGAACTCGTCGATGAGGATGAGCGAATCGCCAGAGGCGGAGTACATCACGCCGCGGTCGTCCTTTGCCAGCGAGTTGAGTCCGGTAAAGTGTCGTGCGCCATCGAGCAGAGCGCCGCGGCCCGTGGCGGAGTCGATCGTGAACACATCCCCGGCCGTGCCCACGGCGAGGATGTCATCCACGGCGGCCGCAGCCAGGCCCGTGCTGACGCCCACGCAGATCGATACCAGCCATGATCCTCGCGATCGCAACGTGCAACCCCCGGCGAGCCTTGGGACGATGGAGCGGCCGGCCCGTCCGCGGCGCTTCGTCCAAGGCATTCAACCGCACCCGAGCGTGCGCTATTCCTCGTTGGAGACGCCCGCTAATCGGCACGTCGCACCAGTTGTCCACCTGTTCTGCACAAATGGTCTGTGGCAACTGGACCACGCCGTCGCCGACGGTGCGCCAGCAGATTGTGCGCAAGTTCAATCGCCACAGTGTGTTGGAGGCTTCGCGCAATCTGTGCCGAGCCTCGGTTTCACCTGCGCTGGGGGATGGCGTGGAACTTTTCGACCAATTTGCGAAGAAAAATGTCTGGAAGTGTTGCAAAGTGTCGCGTGGTGGGTTAATCTTCCCGCACTCGGCTCTCGGATCGCATCTCGCACCGGATTGCAAATCGCCAGAGGATCAGGATCGTGTTGTTCACGGGCGAATACGAACACACGATCGACGCGAAGGGACGCATGGCCATCCCCTCTGAAATCCGCTCACGCATGAACAAGGAGGAGGATGGCGAGGCGTTCTACCTGACGATCGGCGCCAACCGCGCGCTTCGCCTGTATCCGGAGAGGGGCTTTGAGCGACTCGCGGCGATGATCGAAGAGGGCCTGGTGACGGACGAAGCGGTGCAGGAGTTTGACCAGTTGCTCTTCCCGCGCAGCAGGCGACTTGATCTGGACTCGGCCGGGCGCATCCGTTTGCCGGACCGGATGATGGAGAGGGCGGGAATCGGAAAGGACGTGGTGCTCATCGGCGTGCGCGACCATCTTGAAATCCGCGACCTCAAGCAGTGGAACGCGGAACTTGAGCAGCGCCTCGCCAAGCAGGAGGACATCTTCAGGCGCTTCGTGCGGCGCGACCGCGCGGGCGGCACCGGCTGAGCGGTGCGACGGAAACATCAGGCAGGCAGTGAATCTGACAAGCAAGGCATCGCGAAGAAATTGAATGACCGGTCGTGCAACGGGCGGAGGAGGGTTCGCCTGTCGGAGCATGGCCGAAGATCACGTCGCCCTCCCCGAGAGGGGGCCGGCGACGGTTTGACAAGTTGATGTGCGGATCATCACGCCGCCGCGATCAGAAGGAGAGCGGCGGCGAGGGTGGATGGAGGCGAACGGACTCGAACGTCGCCTCGGCGAAACTCCGGTATGTCTGCGGCAGTCGGCCAAGGATCGGCTGATGAACGACTGACCACAGGCCACGGGTGTCATTCGCTCGATCACCGCTGATCTTGGGCCTCATCGTGTACGAGTTGCGTACCGTGAGCCGGGTTCACCGCGGCGGCTCCTCCATCATCCGACTGATGAACGCACAACGTCGATCGGCCAAGCGATCGACGCCTTCGTGACCGACCCGCAAGGAGGCGTCGGCACGACGGCGACCTCAGGCCCCGCGCGGATGGCCCGCCCGGACGCCCCACCTTTGCTCGTCCGCTCACACACCCACCGGTGTGAGCGGACTTTTTCATGCTCCCCCGGACGCCGCTGAGTTGCGCAGGAACCATCCCGCCATCGCCCGCGCAGCGAACCCGCGGTGTGAGCGCCTGTTCTTTTCCGAAGGCGACAACTCAGCACTTGTCAGTCCCACGTCGGGCAGCAGGAGCAGGGGGTCGTAGCCGAATCCGTTGGTTCCGCGCGGCCGGTCGATGATGATGCCCGGAAACTCGCCGCGCGTCTCCGCCAGCACGCGGCCTGTCGCATCCGCCAGGCACATGGCGCAGACGAACCGCGCCGCGCGCCGATCGGGCGGAATGTCCCGCAACTCGATGAGCAACTTTACGTTGTTCGCGGCATCGCGCTCCCCTCGCGTGGCGCCGATTCCGGCGTATCGGGCGCTCTGCACTCCCGGCCGGCCGCCCAGCGCTTCAACCTCCAGGCCGCTGTCGTCGGCGAGGCAGAGGCGCCCGGTGCGCGCGGCGTAGTACACCGCCTTGAGCCGGGCATTCGCCTCAAATGTCTCTCCGTCCTCGACCGGCTCAGGCAGGTTGACGCCCGCCTCATCCAGTCCGACGACCTCGATGCCCAGCGGCGCCATGACTGCGGCGATCTCCGCGAGTTTGTGCGGGTTGGACGTGGCGACGAGAATGGGCGTGTCGATCTTCATCGGCGTTCAGCGCGGCGGGATGATCTCATAGAGCACGCGCCGATGCTCGGAAGTGATCGGCCAGACCATCACCGGCCGCGCGTGCGACTCAAAGAAGCCGCGCCAGTCCGACGCGGCCACGTCGGGATCGTACCACCCGTCAATGATGCCGAGCCGGTGCAGTTCTGCCTCATTGACGAGTACGAGCGGCAGGCCGCGCTCGATGAGCGCCGCCGCCCAGGCGCGATGATCGTCGCCGTGCACGCGGATGATCTCGCCCAGCGGCGAGGCATCCCACGTCGTGTGCCAGACGACGGGGCGGAGAATGTAGAAGGGGGTCGCGTCGCCGAGCAGGTAAACGCCGCGACTGGCGTCGGTGAAGTGCGTCAGGTAGACATCGCTGTTCGCGAGGGCCAACTCGCGCAGGAACCCCTGGTTGAAGCCTGGCGAATCTACGCCGCTGCGCAGCGGTACGCCGTCTATATAGGTGGCCGGCTTTCCGCCTCGCTCCTGTTCGAAGATGTGGATGCTCCACCCGCCCAGCCCGATGGGGACCATGGCTGCCATGCCGATGGCGAGAACCCGCGAGCGCGTTGCGATCGTGTCAATCGCCAGGCCGACGAGCACGACCAGCGGCGGCAGGCAGGGCAGCAGGAACCGGCTCTGAAGGTGCGTCATGGCGAGCCAGAATCCCAGTTGCAGCGCGAGGATCAGGATCGCGTGGCCCGCGGCGGTTCGACGTGATGGGTTCGCCCAGGCGATGGGTGCAGCGAGGAACGCCATGAGCCAGAGGCCGGCCCACTGCGCGTGCGCAAAGCCCATGGTCCACAGCGAGACGAACCGCTCGATCCACTCCTTGTCGGGGGCGTGGGCCTTGTTCCATCGCTGCATCTGCTCGACCGTCCAGTGCGCTGAGCCGAGCGTGTCCATGAAGAGGGGGAAGAAGGGGTTGCCGCCGTCGAGCGCGGCAAAGTTGCGAATGAGATACGGCGCCAGCGCGATGATTCCGCCGAGCGCAGCGGCGAGAATCGTGCGCGGCCAGTCCGCGATCGGCGAGCGCACCAGGAGCAGCACGCCAACGGGCAGGGCGACACTTCCGAGGGCGGTGAGTTTCGCGCCGCAGGCGATGCCGGCGAGGAAGCCGATGAGCAGCAGGGTCCGAGTGGAAACCCGGCCGGCCTCGATGAGTCTCCAGCACAGCGCCAGCGCGCCGATGAGGACCGCTTCGTTGTACGCCATCGAGCCGGTCACAACGACCCACGGCACGCTGATCGCAATCGCACCGGCGGCGAAGGAAGCGAAACGCATGGTGTATCGCGATGCGAGCAGGGCCACCTCACCTGCCGCCCAGATCATCAGCGCCGCGTGGAGCAGTTGGCACGCCGTGGCCGCCTGGATTGCTCCATCTGCAGGTCGCGCGGCGAACGGATCGAGGAGTATTGCGAGGTGGTAATACGCCGCTTCCACGTAGGAGGGGGCGAACGAATAGGCGTTGTGCGCGAGCGGCGTGAGAGAGCCGAGCGCGAGCCACTCGCGCCCCTGCATGAGGTGATACTCAAGCACGTCGTAGCCGTGCCCTTCCGAACTCCAGAGCCAGCCGGGCGCGCTGGTTGCGGCAACGAGCAGCAGCGCCAGTGCAGGAACAGCGGCCAGGAGTATCGCGGCTGCCCGTTCTATCGATCCCGCACTCCTTGACGGCACGTTCCTTCCCGTTCGCAGTCGATGGATCGCAAGGAACCATCCGATGGCCGGCAGCGCCCAGGCGCCGACTCCGCCGCCGAACTGGAGAAGACCGGCGGCGCCGAGCGTGTGGTCCAGCCAGAGCATTGCGGCGACGCCCGCACCCAGTTCGAGGCGCCTGGGACAAGCGGAATCGTCTTGCCGATCGAGCACGCCCGCGAGAAGCGATCCGAATCCCCATGCGGCCGTGAGCCATCCGAGCACCGCCGGAGCGTCGCGCATCAGCACGATCAGCGTGGAAATGAATTGGCTGTGCTCGAAGGCGTTGAGACCAGGCCGCGTCAGCCAGGCGGCGGCAAGGAGCAGCATCGCCAACGCGGCGGCGCCCGCAAGGAGCGTGCCGGATGCGTATGTGGGCGTGGAGTCGGGAGCAACAGAGGCACGGGACATCGCGGCCCATTCTAAGCCGGTCATCGAAGCACCAGGCGCAGGCACGCTGATCGCTCAGCGCCACCTGGGCAGTGACGCCCACGATGAGCGAGTCTTCGAGCGAATCGCGGGGTGTGTCCTTTGCGCGATGGCCTTGCCGTTCGGGAGGTTCGTCCTCGCCGGCGCGTCGGCGTGGTATCGGAAACCTCTGTACGGAGGAAGCTTCACTCGCCGACAAGTTGCGCGTTGGTCGGCATACGTTCCATCGCGGCGAGCAGGCGTTCGATCTGCATCGGGGGGGGCATGTTGAGAAGTGAGCGGCGCAGTGCCGTGATCGTCGTGAGTTCCTTGGGGGTGAGCAGGAGGTGCTCCTTGCGCGTGCCCGAAGCGGCGAGGTTCATGGCGGGAAAGATGCGCTTCTCAGCCACGTCACGGTCGAGGATGAGTTCCATGTTGCCCGTGCCCTTGAACTCCTCGAAGATGATCTGGTCCGCCTGCGAGCCGGTGTCGACGAGGCACGAAGCGATGATGGTGAGCGACCCGCCTTCTTCCGCCTTGCGGGCGGCGCCGAAGAGCCGCTTGGGCACTTCGAGCGCCCGCGAGTCAAGACCGCCGGACATGGTGCGGCCGGAACTGGCGTGCGAGCGCGAGGCGTTGAATGCCCGGCCCATGCGCGTGAGCGAGTCCAGCAGCACGACGACATCCTTGCCTGATTCGAGCATTCGCTTGGCGCGCTCGATGGCGAAGATGGCAAGGTTGACGTGCCGCTCCGTGTCCTGGTCGTTGCTCGAGGCGAGGCAAAGGCAGGGGACGTTGCGGCGAAAATCCGTCACTTCCTCCGGCCGCTCGTCGATGAGCAGGGCGATGATGTGCACATCGGGATAGTTGTGTGCGATGCCGTGGCAGATCTGCTGAAGGAGGGTGGTCTTGCCGGCCTTGGGAGGCGAGACGACCAGCCCGCGCGTTCCATAGCCGATCGGGCAGAAGAGATCGATAAGCCGGTTGGCCGGCGGGCAGCCGGGATACTCAAGCGTCAGCCGCGGCTGGGGATCGATCGAGGTGAGTTGTTCGAACGTCGGCCGTTTGGCGTAGATCTCCGGCTCGAGTCCGTCGATCGCGACCACTCGCTCGACAATGGGGCGGGCGGTACGCGGCGGGGCGTTGGGGCCGCGGTTGCGGCCGCGCCGCCGGCGCGGCCTGCGCATGGCCACCTCGACCGTCAATTCCTGGGCCGAACGAAGCGGGAAGCGCTCGCCGAGCACCATGGGAACGATCGGGTCATCAGGACGCTCCATCAACATCCCGTTGAGTTGACGGAGTCGTCCATCACCACGCTGGGGCCATTCGAGAATGCCCGTGAAGGTCGTCATGTATCCGGTTGCCGGTACGGATTTGAAGCCCGCCCGCGTCAGTGCTTCGACGCTGCGATCGACATCGTTGCGCAGGATGACGGGGCGACGACTCTGCCCTCCTTGACGGCAGGTCGAAGAATGATAGCCGTGCGGCGGGAAGGGATCGAGGCAACGGGTCCGCCGCGCCTGTGGCCACATTCCCATGATCTCAGATGACACGATGCCCCGACATGCTCGTGACGGCAGGGGACGAGGCACAGCGAACCCCGCAGGGGCGAGGCACACCGGCACGCGACTTACGCCGGCGGTGCAGGGGAGTCGGGCGGACGCGCTGCAGGCCTGGGCGATGGACCGGCGAGGTCGAGAATCGACTGAACGGCCGAACGCACGTGACGGATGCGCACCTCGCGCCGCACGCCGTGGCCGCGCACACGCGTCAGTTGCCTGAAGATCTCAAGCCAGAGCGAGGCCCGCTCGGGAAGGTCGTCAGCGCATTGAGCGGCGAGTTGGAGCACCCAATTGCGGTACTCGCCGTCTCTGCGGTGCCAGGCGGGGAACAGGCGCAATGGCCGGAGCAGGGCGAGCACGGCGAGGCCACCGCGGCCGAGGGACCAGTACTCTCCGATGAGCGGCGCCAGCCAGGCAGGCCGTACCTCGCCTCGGACGCGAAGCGTGAGGCTGTCGCCACCGGCACGATCGGCGCCGAGGTCGCGTCCCAGGCGACGACGCCGATCCTCGCGAAGAACCGTCTGCGCCACGAACGGCCCATCCGCCACGAGCATCGCCCGCGCGATCTCCTCGATCGCCAGCCTCGTAATCGGGTAGTTGGCGGGCGAGCGCTCGGCCGCGTAGATGGCGCTGACAAGACGGGCATAGGTCCGGGGCGCGGCTGGGCCGCCCCAGTAGTCGCAGTCAATGAGGCGCGCAATGAAGCGCCGCTCCGATACGCGAGCAGGATCAGTTCGTCGCAGGCCCGTGATCGCATCGAGGGTCCCCAGCGCGAGTTGTCGAAAGGGCTCGGCCCGCGCGCGAGCGAAGCGCCGCCTGGACATGATGCGCGTGTGAAGGCGCACGAGGGATTCGGGGCTGGGAGGCGTCGGTTCTTCCGCGGCGGACTGATCGGGCGCGAAGGCGGCGAGGGCGCGGCCGAACGCGAGAGCATGCACCTGGCGGCTCAAGCCATGCTCATCCTCCAAGGCAGCGGCGTCGTGAAGCACTGTCTCGCTCACCGGGATCAGGCCCCGCTGGAAGGCCGCTCCCACCAATGCCGCCCCCACGTGCCGGCGCGACTTGAGCCGCCTTTCGCACAGTTCGCCCAACCTCAGCGTCAACCTCTCCACGGGCGGAATGACCGAGTTCAGTTCGCCCGGCACGATGTATCGGCCCGATGGCAGGCTCTCGTCGAAGGACGCGGCGATTGCGGGCGATGCGTCCAGCACAAGCGAGGTACACTGCGGCGACGCGACGGAAAGCCGTCCTTCGCCCTCGATCGCATCAACAAGTGACTCGAAGTCAAGGGCGACGACGAGGTGCGCGTGCCCCCACGGAATGATCGCCGTGATGGGCTGAGGCGCCTCGTCCGGTCGTGGACGGGTGAACGTAACCTGGGCGAACCAGCCGGAACCCGCACGGCCGCTGAGCGCCTGGACGCGATATCCCATGCGCCGGCCGGCCGACTCGATCAGATGCAGGGCCTGCACCACGTCGGGCTCGCTTCGCCCACAGATGTGCGCGTGCCATGCGGCGACGTGCTGGTGGCGCGGCGCGGCCGGTGGAGGCAGTGGAGCGGAGGCCAGGCCCGCCCCGTCCGGAGGCCGCCGCCGGTGCAGGCGGTACTCCTCGAATCCGGGCCAGGCGTCCAGCGGCGTGGTCAGCGGATTGTCCGGGTCGGCTTGCAGGAGGCGCGGTCCATGCACTCCGTCAAGAAGCGCCGTGTGCGTCCATCCCCGTCGCACGAGCCACGCATACGCCAGCGCCGCCCCGGGCGAGGAGGGAATCACCGTGGATTCAACGGGCGCGAATCCGCGCTCCGTCCAGTGCGCCGACGGTCCGGCCACATTCTCCGCCTGCCGCTCGCTCCGGGCGTCGATGATCACGACTGTCACGCCGCCGGCAAGCACGGCCGCACGCAGGTCGCGCACAAAGGCCTGCAGGTTGGTCGGGTCGGTCCGGACGATGCGCAACTGCCTGCTCTCGCGCTCGCTGACCATGCTGCGCGCCAGACGATCAACGTCGGCGGGCTCAATGCCGCTGGACCGCTCGGTCGAGTCGGGCATGACGAGGAACGTCGTGTCGTGGCGGCGGAGGACAGCGTGCGTGATGGCAGAACTGCCGACGGTCGGCACGCGGCGGCGCTCCATCTCGATGATCTGCCGCCGGCCCTCGGGACGCTCAAGCGTCGCCGTCTCGAGCGGTTCGACGCGCAGGTCCGTCGCCGACCGGTCGGACACGGCCACACTCAATTCATCGCGCAACTGTTCGATCGCCGCATCCACCAGCGGGCGCATGAGATTCGGCTCGCGTGCCTTCGGACGAGAGCGTTCGAGGACCAGCCTCGCCACTGCCGGCTTCGCGGTTCGCAGAGATTCCAGCCTCTGGGCCACAGTCTCATGCCCTCCGGCGGTGCGCTCTTCACTGAGCATCTCGCCAAATGCCTCCGCGAGGTCGGACGGGTGCAACTCGATCTCGCTCGCAATCGCACGCGGTGCGCGGCCGTCCAGCGCCGGCAGAGCCTTGCCGAATACGTCCGCCGTGCGATGGCCGCGCCGGCGCTTCTGCTCGGCCACCAGTTGAACTCCCTGTTCAATGAAGGCGCGGCCATTCTCGACCACGACGACCCGCTCGCAGCGCCCAAGGAACTGATCGACCGGCAGCGGATCGAAGGGGTTCACGCACCCGAGGCGGAGGATGGGCAGGCGGCCGCTCAATCCCAACAGGGCCAGAGCGTGGCGGAGCGAGGCATGCGCTGAGCCGAAGGTGATGAAGCCCCATGGAACCACTTCGCCGGGCAGCGGAGCGTTGGAGAGATGGTCAAGACGCCTGCGGCGAATTTCGCTCAACAGCGGCGTCTCACGTTCTTCGTTGCGCAGGTCCCCGGCTGAGCCGCCTGCGCGGTGAATCGGCTCCTCGACGTGGACGTCCGTCTCTCCGCCTCCCATGACCACCGGTGAGACATACAGCATTACAAGTGAGCCTGATGCCCGTGAGAGACGGATCGCCTCATTCACGGTCGAAGCGCACTGGCTCGGTGTGCTGGGCGCGAGGATCGGCAGATCGAGATAGGCGGCCAGGTCGCGTGGATCGGAGATGCTGGTGCGGCGAACCGTCTGCCATCCGCTCGACGGGCGCGGCGAATCGGGCACGCGGCCGAAATTCCACCGGCTGTGGCTCACGACCAGCACGCCGCCGCCTCGCGGGCTGACGCGAATCTGGCTCGCGTCATAGAGCGCATCGACGGCCTGCCGCAGGCCGCGCAACTCGAACATCCCGATAACACGCCTTCGCGCCAGAAGCGCCGCGCGAAGCAGACCCGCCATGATCGCGTCGCTTTCCGCAACTTCAGTACCGATGCCCGAATCGTCCAATGCGGAGCGGAAGCGCGCCAGCGATTCGCTCAGGCCCGGAATTGGCTCGGCACGCGAGGCGAGGAGCAGGTCAACGCCGGCTTCGCTTGCCAGCACCCCCCGCAGCAGCCAGTCCACTCCCACGCTCAGGTCGCGCTCGCGCCTGGCCCGCGACTTCCAGGTTGTGGTTGAGGATGCTTCGCTCAATTCCCGGCTCCATGTCCGCGGTTCGCAGCCGCGCGGTCCGCCTTTCAGCGGGCCGCTTCTGCCGGGCCCATCCTATCGGCACAAACCGCTCCGCGAACAGTCAGAAGGGCAGGCGGTGGGCTGTGATCAGCGACAGGGCGATGAACTCGCCGACCAGGATCATCGTGCTTGAAACGTAGAGAATCCCCGTCGCGGACTGGTTGGACCGCAGCCGCACGCACTGCATCGCCATCCAGGTCATCACGAGAGGGACAATGAGTCCCATGAGAAACCGCGCGCCGATGAGCACGGCCTCCATGACGGCGGGACCTCGCTCGGATCGCCCTTCCAGCCACCCCCACAGACCCGCCGCCCCCGCGATCAGCAGGCGCACCGCGAGACCGGCGAAGAGCAGACGCACGAGTCGCAGGAACGGCCGCTGGGTCATTTCGCTGCCGGCCGTCAGGTAGGCGTGGCCGAGAAGCATGGTCATGAGCGAACCGCCCGTCAGCCAGCCCGCCAGCACGAGGCATGCGCCGATCAGAGGCTCGCAAGCCGGGAATGCCACGGCCGGAGAATCGCCGGCTGCATCAAGGACCAGCACCCGGTAGGGCGCCAGCGAAGCCGCGCACCACGGGACGATCAGGAGCGTGGCGACGGCTGCGGCCGCTGCGCCGGCGACGCGCCTCTGGGCGCGGCGATGGGCCGTCTGCACGAGCATCAGGTGAGCGACTGCGCCGATCCCGGCGACGATCAAGCCGAGAGCCAGCGCGCCCCCAGCCCCCGGCGGGGCATCAAGCGCCAGCGCCGCGCCCGCCAGTGCGAGCAGGCTCAGCGCGATCAGGTCTCCAAGCCGCAGCCAGCGCAAGGTAACGGCCAGAGGGTCTGAAAGCGCCTGGGCGAGCAGGATACCGAGGACAAGCAGGATCATCACCAGCGGCAGAGACATGGTGCATTATTGCCGTCCCGACTCGGGCGGCATCGCGCCGCGTCCGCCGTCAACCGCGCCCTCCGCGCCCCGCTGTGACCGATGGCAGTACCAATCGCACATTCGTATAATCGTTCACGATGAATGGCCATCGCTGTGATCATTGCGGTGAAGAGGCGACGATTCACGAGTACACGCCCTCGCATGGCAAGGTGCTCTCCGAGACGCACCTGTGTGAGCAGTGCGCGCACAAGTTGGGAATCGAGGGAAAAGTCGTCAAGGGCGCCCAGGAACTGCTCAGCCAGATTGTTCTCGCCAAGACCGGGCGGCGGAAGTCGCCTGCTTCGCTGGCCTGCACTTCCTGCGGCCTGACGTGGGGAGAGTTCCGCGAGCACAGCCTGCTCGGCTGCCCCGAGTGTTACACCGCCTTTGAGAAGTTGCTCGAACCGCTGCTTGAGCGCATTCACGAGGGTGCGACTCATCACGTCGGCAAGACGCCCGCGCGCGCTCATCTCGACATTACCCTTCGTCTGAGCCACCTGCGCAAGGAACTGGCGCAGGCCCTCACGGCCGAGCAGTACGAGAGGGCCGCCCAGATCAGGGACCAGCTCCTCAATCTCAGCGCCGCCGGCGAGGCGGCGGACGGCCCCGAGTCGGGCGATCGCGAGGAGGCTGCCCCGTCGTGATCGGCCTGGACTATTCATCCACGGGCGAATGGCTGCGCGGGACCGGCCCCGACGGCGACGTGGTCATCTCCACGCGCGTGCGTCTCGCGCGCAACCTCGCCGGCTTCAACTTCGCGAACCGCGCCGACCGCGGCGAGAAGCAGCAGATCGTCGCCCTCGCGCGCGAGCATGCCCTGGGCCTTGCCGGCCGCAGCGATCTCCTCTGGATCGACGTCGCGTCCCTCGATGCGCTCGACTCGCTCCTGCTCGTCGAGCGCCACCTCATCTCCAAGCAACTCGCGCGCGGCGATCAGCCGCGTGCCGCCGTCGTCAACCGGGACGAATCCTTCTCCCTGATGATCAACGAGGAGGACCACTTCCGCATCCAGGTCATCCGCAGCGGGCGCAGAGCCGCGGACGCATGGGCGGAAGTAAACCGCATCGACGATCAACTCGGCGAGAAACTCCCGTTCGCGTTTCACTCGCGCTTCGGCTATCTCACGGCCTGCCCGACGAACGTGGGCACGGGCATTCGCCTGAGCATCATGCTCCACCTGCCCGCCCTGATGCTCACCAAGGAGATTGAGCGAGTCCGCCGCGCCGCGCAGGACATGCAGCTGGCGATCCGCGGCTTCTACGGCGAAGGGTCCGAGGCGCTCGGCGACATCTTCCAGATCTCCAACCAGACGACGCTCGGCAAGAGTGAAGCGCAACTGCTCCGCGAGTTCGACGAAGGGGTGATGCCGCGCGTCGTCGAGTACGAACGCCGTGCACGTCACGTGCTCGTCGAGCGCCGCCTTTCTCTTCTTGATGACCGCGTCCATCGCGCCCTGGGCATCCTCCGCAGCGCCCGCCTGCTCAAGCTCGACGAAGCCCTGCGCCTTCTCAGCCACCTGCGCCTGGGCGTGCAGCTGGGGCGCATCGAGGGGGTCGATCCGCGGACCATCGACCGCCTGCTCATGCTTGTGCAGCCCGCTCACCTCCAGAAGACGCTTGGCGAATCGCTGCACCAGGCTGAGCGTGCGGAAGCCCGTGCCACGCTGATCCGAGAGCAACTTCGATGAGGCCCTTGCACAGGCGGGGGCAGGCTCACTACACTGACGCGGACCCCGGGGGCTGAACTGAGGGGGTCAGGCCGCCTCACGGAGATCAACCAGTGGCACGCCTGGCGACCACCGCGCCGTTCAATTTCGAGTTCGACACCGGCCGCTTCCTCCGCGCCTACCGCCGGGCCGGCTGCACTCGCGCGCAGTTCTATCGCAACGAGAGTGTCGCCATCGAGCCAGGCGCCGCCATCGACACGGTCCGCGGCGCCGACATGACCTTCGATTCCATTCACGGCCTCTTCGGCGCCGGACTCGATCCGTCATCGCCCGATCGCGGACAGCGCCGCCGCTCGCTGGACGTTTACGAACGCGAGGGCGAACTGGCGCTGGCGCTGGGCGGGCCGATGGTCGTCGTGCATCCCGCATGGATGAAGCCTGAAGGCGCGCCCGCCGGCGGACCGATCGACTCCCTCCGCGCCTCCGCCCTGCGCGATTCAATGGAGCGACTTGCGACGGTCGGAGAGCGCCTCGACGTCATCTACCTCGTCGAGAACCTCCCGGGCTTCTTCAGCATCGGTTATGATGCACCCCTGCTGGCGTCGTGGATCCGCTCACTCGGGTCGCCGCACGTGCGAATGTGCTTCGACACCGGGCACGCGCACATCGAGGCGCCGCGACTGGGCGGCGTCGCGTCTCAACTGAGCGACTGCCTCGACGTCGCGGCCTACCTGCACGCCCACGACAACGACACCACGACCGACAACCACCGCATGCCCGGCGACGGCACGATCGACTGGCCGAGCCTCGCGCGCCTCCTCGCCCGCCGCGCTTCGCCCGATCTGTCCTGGATGCTCGAGGTCTTCTATCCCGAGTCCGAGGTCGAGTCCCTGCTCGACCAGGGCCTCGGCGACCGCCTGCAACACTTCAGCGCTGCGCCCACAGCGACCCTCTGATGACGGGCCGCGATGCTGGGGAAGTCGTCTATCCCGGCACCAGGCGCCGGGGCCAGGCCCGGTTCGTCAGTGCCACGAGACCCGGTGCGTTTCGCGCCGCTTATTCCCCGACGGTCCAGGTGTCGCCGGTGTGGAGCAGTTTTTCGAGGTCGCCTTCTCCGCGGCTGGCGATCGACTTCTCGACCTGCTCCGAGAGCATGTCTTCGTAGGTGGGCTTGTTGATGCGGTAGAAGACGCCCACCGGCTCGGGCAGGCCCTGCGTGTGGTGCATGCGGCTGAGGAGAAACGCCAGGGCCGGATCGGTCTCATCGTGGAAGAGCAGATCATCCTCCTTCACCTTGTCGAGGCTCACGACCTCGAGGCGCGTGGAGTTGAGGCGGATGCCCTTGTCGCGGTTGTTGCCGAAGATGAGCGGCTTTCCGTGTTCGAGGAGAACGGTCGTCTCGCGGGCGGTGTCTTTCTCGGTGGCGTAGAAGAAGGCCTGGTGATTGAAGACGTTGCAGTCCTGGTAGATTTCGACGAACGCGCTGCCGCGGTGATTGGCGGCGGCCTTGAGGACGTCGCCGAGGATGTTCAGACCGCCCTTGTTCACGTCGGTGCACCGCGCCACGAAAGTCGCCTCGACTCCGATCGCAAAACTGATGGGATGGAGCGGATGGTCGATCGAGCCCATCGGCGTGGACTTGGTCTTGTGTCCGGTGATGCTGGTGGGGGAATACTGCCCCTTGGTCAAGCCGTAGATTCGGTTGTTGAAGAGGAGTATCTTGACGTTGACGTTCCGGCGGAGCGTGTGCATGAGGTGATTGCCGCCGATGGAGAGGCCGTCGCCGTCACCCGTGACGAGCCAGACGTCGAGGTTCGGGTTGGCCGCCTTGACGCCTGTGGCGATGGCGGGCGCGCGGCCGTGAATCCCGTGGATTCCGTAGGTTCCCATGTAGTACGGGAAGCGGCTCGAACAGCCGATGCCCGACACGAAGACGTAATTCTCCTTGCGGTGGTTGAGTTCGGGGAGGACCTTTCGCACGGCGGCGAGGATGGCGTAGTCGCCGCAGCCCGGGCACCAGCGCACTTCCTGATCGGTCGCGAAGTCCTTGGCGGAGTACTTGGGAAGTTCGATCTGCGTCATGTGAGGTCTCGATTCGGGTTTTCGGCCGGCCGTTCGACGGCCGATTGCTGTGGACGATTGACGTGGACTCTGCGACCGCACTTACTTCTTCGAGAGGAAGTTTTCAACCTCGGCCACAAGTTCGGCGATGAGGAAGGGCTTGCCCTGCACCTTGTTGATGCCCTGCGCATTCACGAGGAATCGATCGCGGATGACGCGGATGAGTTGCCCCTTGTTCAGTTCGGGCACGATGATGGTCCTGAACCGTTTGATGATGTCGCCGAGATCGGGCGGCAGAGGATTGATGTAGCGCAGGTGGACGGTGCCGACCTTGTGACCGTGGTTGAGCAGGCGCTCGGTGGCGGCGTGGATCGAGCCGTAGGTTCCGCCCCAGCCGATGAGCAGCACATCGCCGCTCTTGTTGCCCTGAATCTCTGTGGGAGGGATGTCCTGCGCAACCTTGTTCACCTTGGCGAGGCGCAGATCGACCATGCGCTGGTGATTGAGCGGGTCGTAACTGACGTTGCCGGTGTTCTCCGCCTTTTCCAGCCCGCCGACGCGATGCTCGAGGTTGGGGGTGCCGGGGATGGCCCACGGGCGAGCGAGATTCTCGTTGCGGAGATAGGGCCAGTAGGTGTTGGGGCCTTCGCCCTCTGCTTCGTCGCTGTGGGCGTTGAACTGTGTTGGATGCTTGATTTCGATGGGCTTGAGTGCGCTGACCTTGGGCAGCAGCCACGGCTCGGCGCCGTTGGCGATGTACCCGTCGGTGAGAAGAATCACCGGTGTCATGTACTTCGTGGCGAGGCGGACGGCCTCGACCGCCGCGTCGAAGCAGTCGCCCGGACTCTTGGCCGCAAGCACCACGCAGGGGCACTCGCTGTTGCGTCCGTAGACGGCCTGGAGGAGGTCGGCCTGTTCTGTCTTGGTGGGCAGTCCGGTGCTCGGTCCGCCGCGCTGCACGTCGACAATGACCAGAGGCAGTTCGGTCATGACGGCCAGGCCGATGCCTTCACCCTTGAGCGCCATGCCGGGGCCTGAAGTGCCCGTGACCGCGATGTCGCCGGTGTATGACGCGCCGATGGCGGCGCACACGGCCGCAATTTCATCTTCCATCTGCAGAGTCTTGACGTGGTAGTTCTTATGCGCGCTGAGGAAGTGGAGGATGTCCGAAGCGGGCGTGATGGGATAGCCGGCGTAAGTCAGCGTTTTCTTTGCGAGGCGGGCGCCGGCGATGAGACCCAGCGCCGTCGCTTCGTTGCCGGAGATCTGGCGGTACTTGCCCGGCGTGAGTTTCGCCTTGGGGACGACGTAGCGGTTCTGGAACATCTCCGCCGTCTCACCCATGTAGTAGCCGGCCTTGAGCGCCTTGATGTTCAGTTCCGCCAGTTCGGGCTGATTCTTCTTCTTCGCGAAGAGGTCGGTGAGGTGGCGGATGGTCGGCTCGAGCGAGCGGTCAAAGAGCCAGTACACGATGCCGAGCGTGTACATGTTCTTGGCGCGGCCGATGGCCTTGGCGCCCATGCCGGTGTCGGCAAGAGATTCTTCGCAAAGGCGCGAGATCGGAATCCTGTAGAGTTTGTAGTCCTTGAGCGAGCCGTCATCGAGCGGGTTGCGCGAGTAGCCGGCCTTCTTGAGGTTGTTGGTGTTGAAGGCGTCTTCGTTGACGATGAGAATGCCGCCCCCGCGCAGGTCAGCGATGTTGGTCTTGAGGCCCGCGGGGTTCATGGCGACGAGGACGTCGACCTTGTCGCCGGGCGTGTAGATGTCGGTGGCGGCGAAGTTGACCTGGAATCCCGACACGCCCGGCAGAGTGCCCGCCGGGGCGCGGATCTCGGCCGGGAAATCGGGGAAGGTCGCCACGTCGTTGCCGAAGATCGCGCTCGTCGTTGTGAACTGCGTTCCCGTCAACTGCATTCCGTCGCCCGAGTCGCCGCAGAACCGGATGACGGCGCTCTCGAGTGTTTCGGTTCCGGTGTGATGTACCGCCTCCGTGGCTGGCTTGTTCATGGAATGCAGCGTCCTTCGGCGCGTTCGGTGCGGGTTCGAAAATGAACGGGTGATGGCTCCGGACGGTGAGCAGGCGGTCGAACGGCCGTCGGGTCGTCCGGTCGTTCGGCCCTCGCAGGCCGAGCGATCCGCAACTATAGGAATGTCCATCGGCGAGATGAAAGCAGGTCAATACCTGAGAGCAGGGAGAATCTTTGTCTTCCGGCCCCTGTGGGCGGGAGCCGCGTTCACACGTGTGCCGGGCGAGGCGCCGCAGCGCCCGGCTGGGCCGCCTCCCATGCCCGGCGCATTTGCTCGGCGCTGATCGGCCGGCCCGACTCGATCATCAGGAGGAAGCAGTCAAAGAGGTATGCGGCGTCGTGCGGGCCGGGCGAGGCTTCGGGGTGGTACTGCACGGCGAAGATCGGCTTGCTGAGGTGCCGGAAGCCCGCCAGCGTGCCGTCGTTGAGGTTCACGTGCGTCGGCTCGCAGTCCGCCCCCGTCATGGATGCCGTCTCGACGGCGAAGCCGTGGTTCTGGCTCGTGATCTCAACATGGCCGGTGAGGAGGTTCTTGACGGGCTGGTTCGCGCCGCGGTGTCCGAACTTGAGTTTGTATGTCGTCGCGCCCAGCGCCAGGCACAGGAGTTGATGCCCGAGGCAGATGCCGAAAGTCGGCACCTCGCCGGCGATCTCGCGAAGAGTGGCGATCGTTGCGTTCACCGCCGCCGGGTCGCCCGGGCCGTTGCTCACAAACAGACCGTCGGGCTTGAGTCTGCGAATGTCGTCGGCGCAAGCGCTGTGGGGAAGGACCATCACCTCGCAGCCGCGCTCGGTGAGATGCCTCAGGATGTTCTGTTTGGCGCCGCAGTCGAGGGCGACGATGCGGCGGCGGCGGCGAGGGTCGGCAAGGCGCACATCGTCGGTCATCCTGGCCCAGACGCCGAGATTCTCCTCCCATGCGTAGGGCTGGCGGGCACTGACTTTCGTGACGAGGTTGGCTCCGGCCATCGATGGGCTGGATCGCGCGCGCTCCACGAGAAGGGCGTCGGTGAGCGAGTCGTCAGTGCTCAGGATGCCTCGCATCGCGCCCTCGATTCGCAGCCTTCGCGTGAGGGCGCGAGTGTCGATCCCCTCAATCCCAGGCACGCCCGCACGAGCCAGCCAGGTCGAGAGATCAACGGTCGCACGGTGGTTGCTCCTCACGCGGCTGAGTTCGCGCACGACGAAGGCGGCCGCCTGAACGGTGTTCGACTCCATGTCCTCCTCGTTGACGCCGTAGTTGCCGATGAGCGGCGCCGTCATTGCGAGGATCTGTCCGGCGTAGGAGGGGTCGGTGAGTGCTTCCTGGTAGCCCGTCATGGCCGTGTTGAAGACGACCTCGCCGGCGATGGTGAGAGGGCGGCCTGCGGCATCGGCCGTCGCACCGAAGGCGCGGCCTCGGAAGACCGTGCCGTCCTCAAGCGCGAGACGAGCGGCAGGCCGGTGGATCAGGTTGTCGCCATGCCCTGGGGTCATGATTCTCTCCGGCTGATTCAATGCGCGGCAATCGCGCGGTCAACGCCTCATCCTACTACATCATCACGCACCCGGTCAGTTCGCTGATGTTGCGGCAGCCTTGCTTGTCTACCCATCGCTCCAGGCCGTGCACGACCTTGAGAGGCAGTCGCGGATCGACGAAAAGTGCCGTGCCCATGCCGACCGCGGTCGCTCCGGCGAGGATGAACTCGGCTGCATCCTCCCACCGCATCACGCCGCCGAGGCCGATGAGCGGCACGCCGGCCTCACTCGCGACGTTCCGGTAGACGTCGTGCACCATCCGCACGGCGATGGGATGAATGCCCGGCCCGCTGTACCCGGCCGTTCCGTTGGAGAGGCGCGGCCGGCGCGTGTGCACGTCGATCGCCAGGGCCGTGAAGGTGTTGATGAGTGTCAGGGCATCGGCGCCGCCTTCGACCGCAGCGGCCGCGAGTTTCACGATCGATGACGCGTTGGGGCCGAGCTTGACGATCAGCGTCGAGCGAGTCACCGCGGGCCGAACCTCGGCCAGCAGAGAACGAAGTGAAGCCGGGTCATCGCCGAAGATCAGTCCGTCGGCTGTATTCGGGCAACTGACGTTGAGCTCGATGGCGCGCAGGTGGGGCGAGGCATCGAAGGCGGAGGCGATTCTCACGTAGTCGGCGATGGAGTTGCCGGCGACCGAGCCGATGATGACGGCCGGACTCGCGGCAGCGCGCGGCACCTCGTCGCGCAGGAAGGCTTCGAGTCCCTTGTTCGCCAGGCCGATGGCGTTGAGCATCCCTGCCGGCGCATCGAGAATCCGCGCTGGTCGATTGCCGTCCCGCTTCTCGGCAGTGATCGACTTGGTCACGATGGCGCCGATCCGCGACAGGTCGAGCACATCGGCCATCTCATCAACGTATCCGCAGGTTCCCGCGGCGAGAACGACCGGGTTGCGGAGCGTGATTCCGCACAGATTCGTCGCCAGGGATGGGTTCGAGTGTTGAACCATGCGCCGCGCGTCGGCACGATGGTAGTTCGGTGCCACGACGCCCGCCGCATGACGCCGTCGATCGGGTGCAGACCATGATCGTGTCATGGAAGTTGGAGAGACAAACGGGACAGGTACATTTTATGTCTTTGATTATCAAGGAGTTATGCAGTGTTTTTGGGCAGAAATAAATGTACCTGTCCCGTTTATTCTGGGCGAGGCGAGGGTCACTCGTCGCCGACCTCACACCGTTCGTTCTCGGTGATTGGTGATTGGAGAAACGCCGTGTCCTCTAGGCTGCACCCCCTTCAATCAGACTGAAACTCCGGCGACATAGCCGCTCGACCATGCCCATTGAAAGTTGTATCCGCCGATGCGGCCGTCGACGTCGCAGATCTCCCCGCAGAGATACAGGCCGGGGCAGCGACGCGACTCCATCGTGGACAGGTTCAGTTCGCGAAGGGACACGCCGCCCGCCGTCACCTCAGCCGCGCTGAAACCTCGGTCGCCCGCAATCGGCAAGGTCATCCCGCCGATCGTCCGGGCCAGGGACCTGCGCGCTTCGCGGGGGAGGCGGCTGACAGGTCCCGACGATTCGACACGAGCCTCCAGGCACAACGCCCGCGCCAGCCGCTCCGGCAGCCGTCCGCGCAGCAGGCCGATGACGCTCCGGTCGTCGCGCGCCTGCAGCATCCGGTCGATCGACTCGATGGTCTCGCCCGGCATCCAGTTGATGACCAGAGTTGTCGCAGGATCCTCAAAGCACGCGTCGAGGTAGTAGCGGCTTATGTCGAGCACCGACGGCCCGGACAGGCCGAAGTGCGTACAGAGCGTCGAGTCGGTAAAGGCAATGAGGCGCCGCCCGGTTCCTGAGCGCACTTCGAGTGTCGCGGGGAGCGTCAGCCCGCTCAGTGAGCGGATGAAGTGCCCCTGCGGGAGTGTGAGCGGCACAAGCGCGGGGAAGATTCGTGGCGTAAGCGAGTGGCCGAGACCTCGCGCGAGTGAGTAGCCATGGCCATCTGAGCCTGTCCTGGGCAGACTTCGTCCCCCTGTGGCAAGAATGAGCCGCCTCGCGGTCCAACAGCCCCCGGCGCCGGCAACGGCGAAGCAACCATCCGCCTCATGTCTGACCTGTTCGACGCGAAAGGGATGGACAATTGAGACGCCGACGCGCTTGACCTCCGCCAGCAACGCTTCGAGAACGGTCGAGGCGTGGTCGGAGGCCGGAAAGATCTTGCCGTTCGCCTCCACCTTGATTTCGACGCCGAGGTTGCGAAAGAATTCGGCCGTTCTCGCCTCATCGAACCTTGAAAGGACTTTCCGGATCGCACCGGGTGTTGAACCGGCGAAGGCGGTGGCCTCGACGCGATCATGGGTGATGTTGCATCGCCCACCTCCTGAGACGAGAATCTTTGCGCCGAGCCGTTTCGCGCTGTCAATGAGTGCAATACGTCGCGCGTTGGCACCTTGCAGGTTTGCCCTTCCTGCCCAGATTGCCGCCATGAGACCAGCTGCGCCCGCTCCAACGATCGCCACATCGGCTTGCTGCATCGTGTAGTGGATCATAGGCAGCGGTGGATTTGGCGCTTTGGGAAAGTGTCGTGCATGTCGCACGATGAATGAAGAAAGTTCTTTTCCGTGTCGCTTGCCATCGACGCAAAATAGGGGAAAATCTGCACCAACTGAAGGGGGGCCGAGGCGCGGCGCAAGTTCGCGGCTCGACAGAGGAGAGAGGCAGACTGCGAGGGAGCGTTGCGCGATCGTGACTCGCGCAGCCGGTCAGCATCAGCAATGCGCCACAACGGCCGCTGCTTCCTCAAGCCAGATGATCAGTTGATCCGCGCCCTCCTTGAGGGAGGGGATCGACTCGCAACCGCCCCCCACGTTCGCGCCTGCCATGTCGTTCGCAGGGCGAAGTGGATCACGATGCAGAGGGGCGTTTCGTCCCAGGGGGTATCATGGGCCTGATCAAAAAGTGGATCGCGGCACCGCACTACGCCGCGCTCATCATCCTCTCTTCTCTCACGCATGGCCGCGTCGCGCATGCGCGCATTTCCGAAGGGAGCGCATCCAAGAGTGTCGGTCACGTTGAATCCGACAATGGAAAGGACGGAAATCCACAGGGCGTCTGGCGCCGCCGATTCGACCCGCCTCTCCGCGAACTGCCCATCACGATCATCCCTGTCGGCGACCTCTTCGCCGTCTGGACACCATCGAGAGGCATCCTGCGGAACCCCGTGGACCTTCCGCTGTACCTCACCACTGAATGCGAAGTGGTGACGCGCATCGAGCCGTCGCTTTTCGGGTTCACGATGGTCTACGTCGTCACGAATCGCACGGGGCGGACGCTTGACCTGCCGACGTTGCAGATGCCCGGCAACGCCCTGGGCAAGAAAATCGATCACCTCGATCACAGGCTCGGCTCGATCTGGGAGGAGATCGCCGCGTCGGACGGTCTGTTCAGGTCCACCCGCAAGGAACTCTATCCGCAGTCGCTCTACGCGCCGTCGATCATCATGCGCGACTCGCGCTTCGCGGTCGGCCTGACTCTCCAGTACGACATGATGACGTACAAGCACCAGATTCGGACCAATGTCTACCGCGGAGCGTCCGGATCGAGTTACGGCGAAGACTGGGCGGCCCGCTTCATCCTCGTCGGCACGCTCGATCCGGGCCAGTCTCGCACTTACCGCCTCCACGTCTGGTACAACGAGCCTGACGATTGGATTCACACACTGCGCCCCTACCGGGACTATCTCCGTGCCACATTCGGCGACGTGCAGTACGCGCAGGACATGAGGCCGGTGTGGCTCCAGCAACTCGGCGACACGCTCCGCCTCTCGGAGGACAACCGGCGCGGCTTCAACGGCTATCGCGCGGATCTCAACGGCTTCGAGCGCGACGTGACGAGCATCATCAACTGGTGCGGCCCGGCGGGGTATCAGCGGGTCATGGTCCGCACCCCGGCCGGTGTCTACTACGAGAACCGCCAGAACAACTTCCCGCCGCAGATCACCACTGAATGGACGCAGCCCATGGCCGCCACCAGCGACCAGTGGCGGCGGCCAGGCCTCTACGGCATCGACCTCTACTTCTGGTGGGGGCGCAGTGCCCAGGTGGCCGACCGCTGGGACGACGATGTCCTCGACCCGTTCGACCCGAACAACAGCGAGCAATACCAGAGGATGATGCGGGAGTGGGACAATGCGATCGCCGTCGGCGCCAAGGGTCTCGGCTTCGACAAGTTCACGCCATTGATGCCCTGGGACGCCGGCGGCTGGCTGAGCAAACTCTGGTCGCACAAGCCTGACGCCTTCTTTGTCGCCGAGCCGGCCGCCTACGACATTCTCCACCTGCGCGTGCCCACGTGCCTTTATTCTGCGGATGTGCCGAATCCGCACTACCTCGCCGACTATCTGGCGCCGGGCCGCGAACTCTGGGTCATCCTCGGTGAAGGCGAGGGGAATCTCGAACGCGCCCTCGAACTGATTTCCTGGGGTCACACGATCATGACGACGTCGCGCACGTTTACCGCGCGCGACCTTACGAACGCCATCCGACGCGCCCAGGGTGAGGACGTCACTCCGCCCCCTTGATCCGGTCGCCGATGGGCCGGCTGGCGCCGCGATGGGGAGGTTCCTTCGGATCGCTCCACGATCGGGGGAGCGGCGCCGCCACCTGCACGCCCTCAACGGCGATCTTCCATGCATGCAGGCCGAAGCGCCCTTCCCACGGTGCGCCGCCGTAGAGCGGGTCGCCGCGCAGCGCGTGGCCGAGGTGTGCCATCCCTGCGCGAATCTGGTGCCGCCTTCCCGGACCGACGATCTCAACTTCAAGCATCGTGTGATTCGCCTGCCGCCCGATGGCGCGCCAGATGCACCGGCCTCGCTGCGACTCCTCGCCGCGCTCCGAGACCGTGACCAGGCGCGACCTGCGGTGGCGCGAGCGAAAGCACAGATCGAACGAACCATCCTCGACGCATCCGCCCGCGAGCGCCAGGTAAGTCTTCACCAGCCCCGGGCGCCTTCCCTGCGCCATGGCGCGCAACTGTTCGAGCGCTGCGTGGCTGCGCGCCACGAGAATGCAGCCTGAAGTCGGAAGGTCCAGACGATGGACCAGTCCGCACTCCGGCAGCGGCCGCAGTTCAGGCTGATGCTCTCCAAGCCATTCTTCGAGCACTGGAGCAGCACGAACCCGTTCTTCATCATTCTCTTTGTCGCCACGCGCCCGCGCGCCGGCGCGGACGCTGTGCCAGCCGCCGGGCTTGTTCACGACCACCCACGATTCGGTTTCGTGAAGCACAACGGGTTGTTCGGGCGGGAGAATCGGCATCTCGGGTGCTTCGGGATTATCCCCGGCTCGGCTGCATCCGCCGCGCGAGAGGGGTGATCTCCGTCGTCCTGGGCGGTATGCTCTCGCGTGCCGCGGTGGAGCATCAACATCGAGAGCGCCGTTCAGTGCCTTGAAGACCACTGGCTCGGGTTGCGCCGGCCGCATCCGCGGCGCCTCATTCGCGGCAACGGGGTTTCGCAGGTCAACGGCGCCTCATGGCCTTTTCGGCCTGATCAGGCGGAGTCCGACTACTGCCCGCGCTGCGGCTCCTCCGTAGGCGCCGGCGAGTATGTCGAGGGCAAAGGATGCGCGGCCTGCCGTCGCCGTCGCCATCCGTGGCAGCGGCTCGTCCGCCTCGGACGCTTCGACGGCCACCTGCGCGACTGGGTGCATGAGATCAAGTTCAGCGCCTGGGATGCAATGGGCGTTGAACTCGGCGGTATTCTCGGCCGCGCCCTGCTCGGCTGTGGAGCGCAGGCCGATGCGATTGTCCCCGTTCCCGTCTGGGCGTGGCGGCGCTGGCGTCGCGGCATCGACCACACGCGCATCATCGCCGGCGGCGTGGCACAGGTGCTTGGCCTGCCCGTCGTTGGCGGCATGAAGCGCCGCGGCCGCCCGCCGCAGCGAGCCGTCCCCGCCTCGCAGCGGCGCGACAATGTGCGCGGCGCCTTCTCGATGCGTCGCTGGCACGGCCTGCGAGGATGCCGCATCATTCTCATTGACGATGTCACCACGACGCGCGCCACGCTCACAGAGGCGTGCAACACTCTCCGCGCCGCCGGGGTCGAGTCGATCATTGCCGCCGTCCTGGCCGTAACGGAATTGTCCCGCGCGCGCCCCGCGCCAGCGCCCGGCGAATCCTGCGGTGAACCCCTTATTGAAGTCAAGGGTGATGGCGTGCCCCTGGCGCCGCTCATAGGATCGCCCGAACGTCCGGCGCACCAGCGCGTGGACTCGGGAGCCTCACTATGACCTCAGAACGCCTCCCGCACGAGCGGCCGCTCGAACCTGAGGTGGCCGAGCCGATCGAGCGCGAGGATCGCGCCGCTGCGCAACTCTACGAACAGGCCACGCGCCGCCAGAGCGAAGTCGCTGAGAAGCCCGTTGGTTTCGGCCGGCAGATGCTTCAACTCGTCCTCATCCCGGCGCTCATCGTCGGGGGCATCCTTGCCGTGTGGCTCATCGTCATCTCCCTCGGCGGCCAGGCGCAGAGCCTCGAAAGCATCCTCAACCGGCTCAACACGACCGGCGGCTCACTGCCCGCCGATCAGGAGCGCGCCCGCGCTGCTTTGAGCCTGCTCAGCGCGATTGAAGACGCCACCGGCCGGTACGGCTCACCGCTCTCGCCCGAAGACCGCGCCAAACTCGTCGAACAACTCCCCGCGATCGCGCGCCTCCACCGCGGCGGGCACGAAGAACTCTGCCGCGCCATCATGGGCGCGATCGGCCTGCTCGCCGAGCCGGCCACCGTACCCGTCTTCGCCGAGTTCCTCAAGTCGGGCAGCGCGACGGACTGGTTCGCCGCCGTCTCGGGCCTGCACGGCTGGCGCGGCGAGATGACGGCTCTGCGGCCGCTGACGCCCGACCTGCTCAACGTCCTCCGCCGCGCCCCGCGCCCGCCCGCCAACCCGCGCGAGGACAAGCCGATCCACTCGCTGCCGTCGATCACCATGTCGGTGCTCGCCGTCGTCGCTGATCCCGGCAACATGGAGGTGCGCGAAGCGCTCAACCGCGAGATGCAGGACTCGACGGGGGCCAACCGCGATCTCGCGTGGAACGCCGGCTGCGCCCTGGCGGTGCTCGGCGATGAGCGTGGTCTGCCGGTGGTGATGTCCCTGCTCGACCGCGCCTGGCTGAGCGAGCAGTTCTATGACCCGCGCACTCCCGAGCGCGGCCGCCTCGACAGAGCATCACAGCGCAAGATCATCGCCAGCACGGTCAATATCGTCGTCGGCTTCGATCCGCGACTCGAAGGCTTCGCCGTGCGCATCGAGGATGAGGGGGTCTGGTCGCTGATCGCGCAGATCGCCGAGAGCGACCCCGACGCGGACATCCGCACCTTGGCGAAAGCGGCGCTGACGGCGCGGGAGGCGCGGGTGGGCGACGATCAGTAACGGCCTGCACCGAGCCCCGACTGTCCGGGAGGGTCTTCGCGGTGGGTACGCGGCGAAATTCCGGAACGTGCGACGGCGGCGTTCAAGGTCCAGGGGCAACCATGGCCGGGAACCGAAAGACGACGCGGCTGCTGGCAGCGCGGCCGACTCGAATCTCCCCTTCCAACTTCCAATCGAACCAAGTGAACATCCGACTCCGTTCCGCAGGAGCACGGTTGCTCAGATCGATCGGTTGGTGTGCTAGATCCTCTAGATCGAAGTCGATGCCCCCTTCATTCTGGATCGGCAAGTCGTCAGCGTGGTCGCGGTGCTGAATTGTTCGCTGACTGACAGACGCCATCCATCCATGACGAACCGGGATCGTCATTCGCAGCAGGCTTAATGAGAAATCACCTCGCGTCGTTGCAATCCTGCCTCCAGGATCCCACACATCCAGGTGGAAGACCTCGGGCGCCAGCCGCATGCGATCGTCCTCGGCGCTCAAGGTCAGTTCCTGTCGTTCACCAGCAATGTAGCGAGAGCAGCACCACGTTGGGTACGCGCGGATGCCAAGAAGCCCGCACACGAGCGCATGAAGCGCCAATGTCGCGGAGCCGGCGATGAACGCGAGATCGATCGTCAGAGGCAGAATCAGCGGAAGATACAGAACGAGTCCCCAGAGCATCCACGCGCCGAGTCGTCTCGCATCCGCGAGTGCCCGACTTCGAGGAGAAGGGGCGACGACTGTCCGTTGTTTGATCAGTGACCTGCAATCAGGATGATGCGGCAGGGTGATAACAAGCGGCGGATCGGTGACGAAGTGCACCGCTACCATGAGCAACCAGAGGGATGGGTAGCCAAACAGCATCACGGCGTCCCGGATTCCGCCGATCGTCGCAGAGACTGCGATGCAGGTGAAGAGCAATCCGAGAGCAGTCGCACCTGCGAGGAGGATGAGTCGTGTCTGATTCACGACGCGCCCCGGCGGAACTCCTCGCCTGCGGCCCGGTGATCTGGCCAACGTAGAGGTCCCGATTCTGGTGAGGATGACGCGACTCTAGCGTGCCCGGAGCATTCGGTCAGACTCGCCCTTGCAAGGGCTGCTCTACTTTGTTCTTGCGTTGCTCCTGTTTGCGTCTCCTGTGCCTCTTTGCGGCCCGCCTCGCTTACGCTTCGGGCTTGCTCCGGCGCGTTCTGTTCGTACGGGCGGGACGCGCTTGCTCCGGGTCGGGACGGGCGGGACGCCCGTTCCACCCATACCCATGCTCCGGGATTGCCCTGACGTGATGCTGGCCGTGCTTGGCGCTATCATTTCATCCCTCGCGCGCGGCGTGTCGATAGCGCTGGACGCGGCGTGTCGATAGCGCTGGACGCGGCGTGTCGAGTGCGGGCCGGGGAACACCACCACAGACCCCAAGGGTGAGGCGAAATGGCGGAAACGCACAAGGAAATCGTCAAGGTCTGGATCGCACCCGGCTGCATCGTCTGCGACTCGTGCGAGACGGATTGCCCGGAAGTCTTCGACGTGCAGGAGGAGACGTGCGTCATCCGCCCGCCGGCGCTCAAGCCCGATTTCACCCGCCCGCTGACTCCTTCGATCATCGTCGCGGCCGAAGGCTGCCCGGTCGATGTGATCAAGTACGAGGCGATCGAGGTGGAAGGGCCGGAGCCGGCCGAATGGGCGGCGCAGAAAGAAGCGGCGGCGGCCCCGGCGGGCGCTGCAGGCGAAGGCGGCGGCAAGGGGCACGGCGGTGGAGGCGGTGGGGCGGCGGCGGTCAGTTACGCCCCGCCCGATCCCAAGTGGATGCAGTTGCTTGAAGCGGCGCACGTCTCGGGCAGCCGATCGGCTGGCGGGCCGCGCGGTGTCATCAAGACCGCGAAGGTGCAGCCGGAAGCGATCGCGCAGGCGCTGCCGATCGGCGCGCCGCCCGATGCCCAGTTCGCGACGATGGTCGGCACGGGCTACGCGAAGGCGCCCAAGTCGGTCGCTGACCGCATCCGTGAGATCGCGCAGGCCAAGGCGGCGAACACGGGCATGACGCGGCGCGGCTTCGGCTTCACCCTCGCGGCGGCGTGGGGCGCACTCATCTTCGTCAGCGCGACATCCCTCGCGTGGTTCCAGTCCTTCATGATTCCCAAGGCGCCGATCCTCCCGCCCACGCGCGTGCGCGTGGGCAAACTCTCGGGCTACACCGAGATGGGCGTGTACGAAGATTACAAGGGCCAGAACATCTGGGTCGTCACCCTCGAGGAAGACGGCGTCAAGAAGGTCGTGGCCATCAACACCGTCTGCACGCACCTGGGCTGCATTCCCAATTGGCTCCCGGCCGCACAGATCTTCAAGTGCCCCTGCCACGGCTCGGGCTTCCGCAAGACGGGCATCAACTTCGAAGGCCCCGCCCCGCGTCCGCTCGAACGCTTCAAGGTCGAGGTCGATCAGACGGGCACGCTCATCGTGGACAAGGGTGCGAAGTTCCGGCAGGAACTCGGCCAGTGGGCGAACCCGGCATCGCAGATCATTCTGTGAGAAGCATCGAGGCCCTTGGTGAGCCGCGACCCGGAGGCCTTGCGCTGCGGTGTGCGGCGGCGTGCAGGCGCGGTCACCCGCGGAAGCGCGTGCGGAGGCGGGGTATCGCGTCGGCGACGAGTGTCCACACTTCGCGAAAGGCGTGCGAATCGCGAGCCGCGGCGTCCCCGCCGCGCGGTCGCGTGCGTCGTGCCGACCGCGTTCGTGACGCTGAAACGCGTTGAAGCCGTCGGCGGCCGCCGACGGCTATCGCGATGGCGCGAGTTGAGGCGCCGTGGAGGATGATCTCGCCGATTCGATCGAGGGGGAAGTCGCCGCTGACACTTCCTCGGTGCAGTTGAACGCACAGCGGTAGTGGGGGATCGTCGCACTGCGTCAGGCCGTCGTCGATGATCTGCTCTCCGCGAGCGGTGGGGCCGAAGCAGTGAAGGCGCCAACGGACTCTGGTGAGGTCGCAGTCCCAGCCCAGGAAGGCGCCGCTCGCCGGCATCGGCTCGCAGATGATCGTCCCGCGGCGCACGAACAGCGGCACTTCATCAATCGCCGCGGGACGCTCGAAGCGCACGCCTCCCTTCACCCACCGGCCAGCGCCGACATCAAACCACTGGCCCGGCGGCAGGAGAATCTCCCGCTTCGCCGCGCCTTGATGCACCACCGGCGCGACGATGATGTTCTCTCCCAGCGCGTAGGCATCGGCAATGTCCCGGTACTTGCGATGGTTGCTGAAGAAGCACATCGGCCGCACCATCGGCTCGCCCGTGAGGATGTGCCGGGCGAATTCGGTGTAGAGCGCCCCGAGCAGGCGGTAGCGCAGATTGATCGTCTCGCGGATGATCGCGCAGGTCCGCCGTCCGAATCGCCACGGCTCCTGGTCAATGCACTCGACGTGCGAGTGATTGCGATAGAAGGGGAAGAGCAGGGCGGCCTGGTACCAGCGGGTCAACAGTTCGGCCGTGGCATCGTCCATGAAGCCGCCGATGTCCGCTCCGTTGAAGGAAACGCCGCTGAGCGCGAGGTTGAGCGTCTCGGGAATGCTCATGCGCAGGTGGGACCAGTTGGAGGCGTTGTCGCCCGTCCACACGGCGGCGAAGCGCTGAATGCCCGTCGAGGCGGAGCGCGTGAGGAGGAAATGGCGCGTGTTCGGGTCGTGGTGCGCGAAGCCGTCGTGCGTCGCTTCGGCCATGAACGTGCCGTAGAGGTTGTGCAGGTGGCGGTGCTCGACGGCGCCGCGACTGAAGAGCATGTCCTGCACGTCGGCCTTTCCGGCAGCGGGATCGTTCATGTCGTTCCAGATGCCCGACACGCCGCGCGAAAGATGCTTCGCGACGAGTTGCGACCACCACGCCCGCGTCTCCGGCAGCGAGAAGTCGGGGAAGACGCAGCGCCCGGGCCAGACCATCCCGACAAAGTGTCGGCCGGACGGTGAGCGGCAGAAGAGGTCGGCCTCCACGCCCGCGCGGTACGTCGGATCACTCTCATCAATCGCCACGCCGGGATCGATGATCGTCACGAGGCGCACGCCGCGCTCGTCCATCCACGCGGCGAGGCGCTCGGGCGAAGGAACGCGCTTCGCATCCCAGGTGAAGACGCGATAGCGGTCCATGTAGTCGATGTCGAGCCAGAAGCCGTGCAGGGGGATGTCGTGCTCAATGAACCCCTCGACGATCTGCCGGTAGACGCGCTGGGAGTCGTAACCCCAGCGGCACTGATGATTGCCCAGCGACCACAGGGGCGGCAGGGGGGGCGTGCCGGTGAGGCGCAGCACCTTGGCGCAGACTTCGCCCAACGTCGCGCCGGTGATGAAGTAGAACCGCGCCTCGCCGCAGTACGTGCCGAAGTAGAGCGATTCGGGCAGGGCGAAGTCTCTCGTCTGGCAGTTGAACCACGACGGGCCGGAGTTGTCGATGAGGACGGCGGCCCAGCCGGTGTGACCGCTCTCACTGCGCGCCGGCCAGAGGGCGAGGGGAATCGCGCAGTAGGTCGGGTCATAATCATCGAGGCGAAACGAGTCGGGCAGGTCGGCGCAGACATCGAGGTTCCAGAACTTCATGCGCCGGCCGTTCTTGTTGAGCGGACCGGTCTTCTCTCCAAATCCATAAAAGGGCGTCTCAGGCGCAAGCGGCAGCGCCAGCCCGCATGCTTCTCCGCTCAGGCCGATGATCTGCGAGGAGTGCAGCGGAATGAGCGGCACGCCGTTGCCCGGTGCGTCGTTCCACTCGAGGCCGAGCGTGAGCCGATCGGTCGTGATCGTCAGCGAAGCGCCGGCTGAGGCGGTGAGCCTGAGACCGCGCTCATCACTCTCGACCTGCACGTGCCGGTCGGCAGCAGGGATGGCGGCGAGCGGCGGCGCGAATCTCGGTATCGGGGCGGCGTTGCGGTTGATCGTCAACTCAAAGATGCCGCCCTCGAGTGCGCGGATCGCTACGTGTGCGTCATCGCCGACGAG
Organism: uncultured Planctomycetota bacterium; assembly: GCA_900696685.1. GTDB lineage: Bacteria > Planctomycetota > Phycisphaerae > Phycisphaerales > UBA5793 > UBA5793. Next base: position 15,509 of record CAADHA010000129.1, on the reverse strand, counting down.
CACGACGCGGCCGCCGTCGCCCGCCGAGTTCTCGCGAAGACGCAGGTCGGGAATCGGGTTGAGAATGAAGGGGCTGGGCTGCTGCTGCGGGTGCATGGCAAGGTCGGCAATCAGGTTGCGCGCGCCGGCGTCGAGCGCCGGAAGCGTGTGCGAGCATCCTAGGCGGCCACGCCTTATCGCCGGTTCGACCCCGCGAGGTCGGGTGAACACCCGTAATCTCCGGATGCCCGCGAGGGGTTCGTCGGCGCGCCCGGCGCCGGTGCTTGGATGCGACGGCGGATCGTGCTAGATTAGTCTGGCCGTCGCGCGGCCGCGGCGGCGGACCGTTCAGCACCTCTTTCGAGTGGAGTTGCCCATGCCTGGATCGAGTTCGCACCCCTTCCACGCCCGCGCGACGCTCAGGGTCGCCGGCCGGTCGCTTCAATACGCTTCGCTTCCTGCGCTTGCGGGTCAGGGGTTGGGCCGCGTCGATTCGCTGCCCTACTCGATTCGCGTCCTTCTCGAAGCGTGCCTGCGCAACTTCGACGGCTATGTGGTTTCCGAGGAGGATGTCCGCGCCATTGCCGACTATGACGCCCGCAACGTCGGCGAGGTGGAGATTCCCTTCATGCCCGGCCGGGTGGTCCTGCAGGACTTCACCGGCGTGCCTGCGGTCGTCGATCTCGCCGCCCTGCGCAGCGCGATGCAGCGCATGGGAGGCGATCCGAAGAAGGTCAACCCGCTCGTGCCCTGCGACCTCGTCATCGATCACTCCGTGCAGGTCGATGCGTTCAACTCCGGTGTCGCGCTCTCCATTAACAGCGAGAAGGAATTCGAGCGCAACACCGAGCGTTACGAACTGCTCAAGTGGGCGCAAGGGGCGTTTGACAACTTCCGCGTCGTGCCGCCGGCAACAGGCATCGTCCACCAGGTCAACCTCGAGTATCTCGCGAAGGTGATCTGGGAGAAGGACGGGGTGCTCTACCCCGACAGCCTCGTCGGCACCGACAGCCACACGACGATGATCAACGGCCTGGGCGTGGTCGGATGGGGCGTGGGCGGCATCGAGGCCGAAGCGGTGATGCTCGGCCAGCCGATCTACATGCTCATCCCCGAAGTCATCGGGATGAAACTCAAGGGGCGGCTTCCCGCGGGGGCCACGGCCACGGACCTGGTGCTGCGCGTGACGGAAGTGCTCCGCGCGCATGGCGTCGTCGGGCGATTCGTCGAGTTCTACGGTCCGGCGCTCGATCATCTTGCCGTCGCCGACCGCGCCACGATCGCCAACATGGCGCCGGAGTACGGCGCGACGATCGGCTTCTTCCCCGTTGATGACCAGACGTTGCGCTACCTGCGCCTCACCGGCCGCGACGAGCGTCTCATCGAAACCGTCGAGGCCTACTACAAGGCGCAGGGTCTGTGGCGCGACGAATCGAAGAAGATCACCTACAGCGCAACGCTCGAACTCGATCTCGCGTCGATCCAGCCGTCGATCGCCGGGCCGCGCCGGCCGCAGGACCGCATCACGCTCACCGACGCGCGTTCGCAGTGGAACCGCGATCTCGTCGACGTCTTCGGCAAGTGTACGGAGGCGGCGAGGACGACGAAGAACAACTGGGCGAGCGAGGGCGGCGCCGCCGTCGCCGCGGCGCCGGCTGTCGCGTGTGTCGATCCGGAAGTAGAGGGTGTGCCCGTCGAGTATGACGGCGCCCGATTCCGCCTCAGGCACGGCCACGTCGTGATCGCCGCGATCACCAGTTGCACGAACACGAGCAATCCATCGGTGATGATCGGCGCAGGTCTGCTGGCTCGCAACGCGGTCAAGCGCGGCCTGAAGCGCAAGCCGTGGGTCAAGACGTCGCTCGCCCCAGGATCGAAGGTCGTAACCGAGTATCTCAACGCGTCGAATCTCATGCATGACCTCGAAGCGCTGGGGTTCTACCTCGTGGGCTACGGCTGTACGACGTGCATCGGCAACAGCGGCCCGCTGCCTGATCCGATCAGCAGCGCCATCAGGGAAGGCGATCTCGTCGCGGCCGCGGTCCTCTCAGGCAATCGCAACTTCGAGGGGCGCATCAGCCCCGACGTGCGGGCGAACTACCTCGCCTCGCCTCCCCTCGTCGTCGCCTACGCGATCGCGGGAACGATGGACATCGACCTCGCCGTCGATCCGATCGGCAAGGATCGCACCGGCAAGGATGTGTTCCTCCGGGACATCTGGCCCTCGCAGGAGGAGATCAACAAGGCCGTCGAGCAGTTCGTCACGCGCAAGCAGTTCATCGAGCAGTACGCGAACGTGTTTGAAGGTTCGCCGGCGTGGCGGGGAATCGATGCGGGGAGCGGATCGATCTATCAATGGAATGAGAAGTCAACGTATGTGCAGGAGCCGCCTTTCTTTGTGAACATGCCGACCAGGCCCGGCCCCGTGAAGCCCATCGGCAGCGCGCGGTGTCTCGTCAAGGTCGGCGACAGCGTCACGACGGACCACATCTCGCCCGCGGGGTCCATCAAGAAGGACTCGCCCGCCGGGAAGTACCTGACAGAACACGGCGTGCCGGTGAGCCTGTTCAACTCCTACGGCTCGCGGCGCGGCAACGATCGCGTGATGGTCCGAGGCACCTTCGCCAACGTGCGCGTGAAGAACCACCTCGCGGACGGCAAGGAGGGCGGCTTCACGAAGTACCTCGGCAAGTCCGACGGCGTGAAGACCGGCGAGATCACGACCATCTTTGATGCGGCCGTCGCCTACGGCGCCTGCCAGACCTCGGAGCCGGAGATCAAGCGCCGCGCTGACGGCATACCGCTGGTCATTCTTGCAGGCAAGGACTACGGCATGGGTTCGAGCCGCGACTGGGCCGCCAAGGGGACTTTCCTCCTCGGCGCGCAGGCGGTCATTGCCGAATCATTCGAGCGCATCCACCGCAGCAACCTCGTGGGCATGGGCGTCCTGCCGCTCACGTACAGGGATGGACAGTCGGCGGCATCGCTCGGCTTGGACGGCACGGAGACCTTTGACATCGAAGTGGATGAGTCCATCAGGCCGCGGCAGGATGTGAAGGTCCGCGCGAAGCGGGCCGACGGCAGGACGATCGAGTTCACGACGACGTGCCGCATCGACACGCCCGTGGAGGTGGAGTACTACCGCAACGGCGGGATACTGCACACGGTCCTGCGGAAGATGGCGGCGTCATGAGTGGGGCAGCGCATTCGTGAACTGATTGATGAGCGCTACGCCAGACCGCGCAAGGCTGAGCCGATGCCGTAGGCCATCGCCGCTGCGACTCCGCCGATGAGGAGCGTCTCGACGCCCGAGCGCCACCACGACTCGCCGACGAAGGGAGCCTTGATGGCGCCGACGATGAAGAAGGCCACGCCCGTCATGGCCGCACTCCACGCAAAGACGCCTCGGCCCAGCATCTCCGGCACGAGCAGGTCTGTTACATAAGGCAGCAGCGGAATGAAGCCGATGATGAGAAACGCGATGAAGGTCGTCCATCCCGCGCGCCAGGGCGAGACGCCCTCCAGCGCCAGGCCGTGCTCTTCGGTCAGCATCGTGTCCACCCAGCGCTTCGGATCGGCGGTGATCACTTCAACGACCATGTCGAGTTGCTCGCCGCTGAAGCCCTTGCCCGCGAAGAGTTGGCGGATCTCCTCGCGCTCTCCTTCGGGAATCGCCTTGATGTGAAGTTCTTCGGTGCGGCGGGTGCGGCGGCGGACCTGGTGCTCGGCGCGCGTGCCGAGGTAGTTGCTGATCGCCATCGAGAATCCGTCGGCGAAGAGATTGCCCAGGCCGAGAATGATGACGATGCCGACGGCCAGTTGCGCACCGACGACGCCGGCGACGACGGCGAAAGTCGTCACCGCGCCGTCGATGGCGCCGTAGATGAAGTCGCGCAGGTAACTATGCTTCATGCCGGCGCTGAGACGGTCTTCGATCGCCTGCGGCGTGTGTTCGCGGTGCAAACGTGCGCGGGCATCGGGGCTGAGGTCGGCGAGTGTGGGCGTCATGCCCTGTTGTAGCCGCCCCGAGCCGCCGCGACGAATGCGGAACCCACCCCGAACGGGCCGTCAGTCGCTGTCCGCAAGGTCGGCTGCGAGTGAGCCGGGGCCCCGGGCTGCAAGGACGGCTTCGATCACGCCTGCCGATTCGCCCTCCTCGCGCTCGAGGCGGCGCTGCTCGTGGAACGCGCGCATCACCTGCTCGAGCGGGCGACCCGGCGGCCGGATCACGCGAGCGGGGCGGCTCAACGCGGCGGCCTCCCGCGCCTCCTCACGCGACGCTTCGGACGAGGCACTCACCTTCGCTTCGGCGACGGGCGAAGGGCACAGGACTTCAAGCGGGCGCGAAGGCGCTTCCGTCGGCGATCCGTTCGAGTGAATCGGCATGCGATCATCTCCTCTCTTTGATTGTGCGAGTTCAGCGCGGGTCCCGTGGATTGCGCCCGGCCCGTTCTCCCCTCTCGGCGAACGGGCCGCGTCCGCCGGCGAATCGCGCATTCGACTCATGTCGTCGATGGGGCGACTTGCCGGAACCCGGCGCTGAACTCGATCTGTCTCAAACCCTCCAGCCAGTCACGGCTCGCCCGAGGGAGAGCATGGCCGGCGCCGCGGCACGGCGGCAGTGTCCCTTATCGACCGGCTGCGCAGCGAAACATCAGGCGAAATTCCGAGATGCCGCGCGACCTCCCCGAACTTGGGGGATCACCCTTGGCGAAGATTCGTCTGCAGTGTGAGTGTCGTGGATCACCTGTGGAGAAGTCACACCTAGGATCGTGCATGAATGCCGACGTTCTCATCAACTCGCTCGCTCGATTTCCGGAGATACTGCGTGCCGTCGTTGGCGCGCTTGATGACGCAACGCTGCGCCGGCGCGGCGGCGTCCAGGGTCAGGCCTGGTCGATCGTCGAGATACTCTGTCATCTCGCCGACGAGGAGATGGAAGACTTCCGTGCGCGACTCGAACTGACGCTGCGTGATCCGCGCGCCGACTGGCCGAAGATCGATCCCGAGGGCGCCGCGCGGACTCGCCGCTATCAGGAGCAGGATCCCCACCAAGCGCTTGAGCGGTTCATTGCGGCGCGGCAGGCGAACCTGATGTGGCTGGTGTCGCTCGGCGTCGTGAATTGGTCGCTGGCTGCTCAACATCCGCGCCTCGGCGCGCTGCGCGCTGGCGATCTGCTCGCCTCCTGGGCGGCCCACGACCTGCTCCATTTGCGCCAGATCGTCAAGCGCCTTTACGAAGCGGTCGGGGCGGCGGCGGGCGGCTTCGACACGGGATACGCGGGGGCGTGGACGGCCTGAAGTTGACGGCCGGCGTCGAGGGGAGGCGGCCCGGGATAGGGAAACCACCTTGAAAGTGACCGATATATCCATATATGGAGGGCGAACCGGCGTTTTCTACGTCAAAATTGGCGATACGAGTGGAGATGTGTTCGCGGTTGTCCTATGAATAAGGGTGTGATTGAGAACCAGTCTCAATTGCCCGCAAAGGAGTTGACCCTCCCATGACCACGCCGGTCTCCTCAGCCGCACCCGTTGCTACGCCGACGTGCGTCAGCCTGACGCAACTCGGCCGGGGCCAGTGCGCGACCTTTTACAAGGCGGACCTGCGCTGCGAAGACTGCGACATGCTCAACGCGATGGGGATGACGGATCGCTGCCAACTGAAGATATGCAAGATCGGCGACCCGTGGATCGTGCAGGTGAAGTCCACGCGTATCGGGATGTCGAAGAGCCTGGCGCAGCGCATTTTCGTGCTGCCGCCGTCGATCCGTCCGTGACATGACGCGCCTCAGGCCGGACAGCGAGACCGTCGCCGAACAGGCCGCGCCTGGCGCGGGCGGGCGAAAGGCGACCAGGGCGTCGCGGCGCATCGCCCTCTTCGGGAACCCCAACACCGGCAAGACGACGCTCTTCAACCGTCTGTGCGGCCTGCGCGCCAAGACCGCCAACTTTCCCGGCATCACCGCCGAAGCGCTCGTGGGGCATTGCACTCCCGAAACGCGCGGCGGACCGGCCTTCGAGATCATCGACCTGCCCGGCGTGTACCGCCTTTCGCTTGAAGTGCCCGAGTCGCGCATCGGCCGCGACCTCATGCAGGGCAGCGCGCTCTATCAGCGCCCCGACGCGGTGCTCATCGTCGTCGACGCCACAAACCTCGCGCGCAACCTCTTCCTCGTGGGCGAACTGCTCGCGCACGGCCTGCCGACCGTCGTCGCACTCAACATGATCGATCTTGCCCAGCGCCAGGGGCTGACCATCGACGCCGCCGAACTCAGCCGCCAGATCGGCTGCCCCGTCGTTGCGACGGTCGCGCGCAAGGGAACGGGAATCCCTGCGATCAAGCACGCGCTCAATCGCGAGATCGAGCGCTTCGAGGCGACGGCGGCGGCTCGCGGCGCTTCCCCCGTCGCCGAGGGCATGAAGGAGATCGCGGCCGACCCCGTACGCCTCGAAGCATGGGCGGATCACGCGGTCGCGTCGAGTGTGGGAGGCGACGCCGCGATTGGCGCGGCGAGCGACACGTTCACCGAGCGCCTCGACAAGGCGTTCACGCATCCGATCCTCGGGCTGCTCATCTTCGCCGGCGTGATGGCAGGCCTGTTCACCGTCATCTTCCAGATGGCGACGATCCCGATGGACATCATCGAGCGCGTTTTCGGGGCGCTGTCGGAATGGATGGCCTCCGCCCTCCCTGCCGGCGCCATTAACGACCTCGTCTCGCAGGGGATCATCGGCGGCGTCGGGGCGACCGTCGTCTTCCTTCCTCAGATCTGTCTTCTTTTCTTCCTCATCAGCCTGCTCGAAGACACGGGATACCTGGCGCGAGCGGCTTTTGTGATGGACCGGATCATGTGCCGTTTCGGACTGCCGGGTCAGGCGTTCGTGCCGCTGCTTTCGAGCCACGCGTGCGCCCTGCCGGGGATCATGTCCACGAAACTGATTCCCGACCGGCACGACCGGCTGGCGACGATCCTCGTGGCGCCGTTCATGAGTTGCTCGGCCCGCGTGCCCGTGTACGTTCTTCTGACGAGCATGCTGTTTCGCGATCGTCCCTGGCTGGCGGGGTTGGCGTTCTTCGGCTGTTACCTGCTCGGCGCCGGCGCCGGGCTGACCAGCGCGCTGATCGCACGGCGGACGATTCTGCGCGGCCGGTCGAGGCCGATGGTCCTCGAGTTGCCCTCCTACAAGTTGCCGGCGCTGCGCACGGCGCTGTGGGCGACTTTCGATCGCGGCCTCATCTTCCTCAAGAACGCGGGAACGATCATCCTCGCGATCTGCATCGTGCTGTGGTGGCTCAGCGCGTACCCCGTCGCCGAGGCGCCGCACGAGGCCGTCGCGCTTCGGCAGGAGGCGGCGCAGATCGAATCCGCCGATGCGCAACGCGCCGCTGAACTGGCCGCGCAGGCCAAGGCCCTCGAGTCGAGCCACGCCACGCGGCAGAGTTACGCCGGCCGTCTCGGCCGCGTCGTGCAGCCTGTCTTCGCGCCGCTGGGCTACGACTGGCAACTGACCATCGGTGTGCTGACCAGTTTCGCGGCGCGCGAGGTCTTCGTCTCGACAATGGCGGTCCTGCTGACCGGCGAGGGCGATGTCGATCTTGCCGAGGATCCCGGCATGATCGACCGCATTCGCGCCGCGACGCGTGATGACCAGGCGACCCCCGTGTTCACGACGGCGACGAGCGCGAGCCTGCTCGTCTTCTTCGTGCTTGCCATGCAGTGCCTGCCGACGCTGGCGGTAACGCGCCGCGAGACGGGCAGCTGGAAGTGGGCGGGCCTGCAACTGGCCTACATGTCCTGCGTGGCGTGGGTCGCGGCACTTCTCACGTTCCAGGGACTGAGCGCGCTGGGAGTGTCATGATGGCCGGCTTGCCCTTGGATGACTGGCAGTTCTATGTGGTCAGCGCGGCGTGCATCGCGGCGGTGTGGCTGATCGTCCGCCCCCTGCTGCCGCGCGGCGGCGGCTCGCCTTCCTGCTCCAACTGCGGGGATGTCGCGTCTTCGCGCCGTGGCCGGGGGATCGCCATCACCCACGAGGGCAAGCAGGTCTGACGGTCTTCAGGCGCCTGAGCAGACCGGTGCTGACAGATCATTCACCCGATCAGTGAGTCGATACGTATGAGGTGAATGAGGTCCGAATAACGTCGAACCTCGGCCAGCGGACCAGCGCTTGCCTCCGGTATGCTGAGGCAATACATTACCCAATCGTTACGACCGTCGCTGGCGTTCCAGACCGCCCTCATCGCTCGTGGTTTCACCGTAGAATTCTGGCCCGCTGATCTTGTTGTGATAGTCTTGGTCACTCACCGACGGACCGGTGTGGTTCCCGCCGCCCACGGAAGGGGTCGGCTCTGACCGCTGGTTGGCAAACGGAGTGACAACAAGTGAAGACAAGACCCAGCCCATTGTGGCGCCATCGGTCTACCCACGCAGCCGGGGTGGTCCTGCCGGCGATCTGTGCCTTGACTGCCCTGGTCGCCCTCGGAGGCGGCCTGGTTCTCTTCCAGGGGATCCAGACGCCCGGCCGGAGGCTTCTCCAGGTTACCACAACGCATCGCTCGGTTGACCTCGACCCGGCGCCGGCTTCTCTCGGCGAGACGGATCCAGTTGAGGCCACCGCTCCGATCGCATCTGAATCCGAGCCGACTTTGGAGGTGATCGGAGAGACGCCGATTGACCCGTCCGAGTGTGACGTCCGCTACTTTGACGGGCGGCCGATCCGCGCCGTCAAGAGCATCAGCATGGTCGTGACGGCCTACAGCCCGGACTGGCGCAGTTGCGCGCCTTTCGACGACGGCATTACTGCCAGCGGCTACTCCGTCCTGACCAACGGCGGCAAACTCATTGCAGCCGACAAGCGCTTCAAGTTCGGCACGCTGCTGAGCGTGCCGGGCTACAACGAGAACCTGCCCACTCCGGTGCTCGACCGCGGCGGGGCGATCAAGGGCAACCGCCTGGATGTGCTCTACCCGACGCACGAGATCGCGCGCAAGTGGGGCCGTCAGCGCCTCGACGTCGTCGTGTGGGAGTACATTGACGAATAGATCGCGGCCGGTTCACGCGGATGGCGCGGGCAGTCGACTGAGCAGACGCCTCATGCGCCGCCGAGGCCCCACGAGACATACTTGACGTTCGAATACTCGTGCATGACATGGCGGCCGCCCTCGCGGCCGAAGCCGGATTGCTTGACGCCGCCGAAGGGCGCCTGGGCGGTTGAGGGCATGCCGTCGTTGGCGCCGACGATGCCGTATTCGAGTGCCTCGGCCACGCGCATGAGTCGGCTTGCATCGCGGGTGTAGAAGTAGGCGGCGAGCCCATAGGGCGAATCGTTGGCGAGGGCGATCGCTTCCTCTTCGCCGGTGAAGGCGCGCAGCGGAGCGACGGGGCCGAAGGTCTCTTCGCGGCAGATGCGCATGTCGGCGGTGAGGCCGTCGATGAGCGTGGGGGCGAAGAAGCGCTTCGCATACCCCGGCCCGGCGGCCGCGAGATCGCCGCCGGTGCGCACGGTCGCACCGTGCGCGAGGGCGTCGCTCACGTGGGAAGTCACCTTGGCGACGGCGTCGTCGTCGATGAGCGGGCCGATCTGCACGTTCTCATCGAAGCCGCAGCCGACGCGCAGCGACGCCATGGCTCGCGCCAGTCCTGCGGCGAACTTCTCATAGGCCGACTCATGCACGAAGAACCGGTTGGCGCAGACGCATGTCTGGCCGCTGTTGCGGAACTTGCTCGCCATCGCACCCGCGACGGCGGCGTCGATGTCGGCGTCTTCGAAGACGATGAAGGGCGCGTGCCCGCCGAGTTCTAGGCTCAGGCGCACGACGTGGTCGGCCGCCTGGCGCATCAGAATCCTGCCGACCTCGGTGCTGCCGGTGAAGGAGACCTTGCGCACGGCGGTGTTGCCGAAGATCTCGCGGCCGATGGCGTGCGGATCTCCGGTGATGACGTTGATGACGCCGGGAGGGAAGCCGGCCTGCATCGCAAGGTCGCCCAGCGCGAGGGCGGAGAGCGGCGTCTGCTCGGCGGGCTTGACGACGCACGTGTTGCCGCAGGCCAGCGCCGGACCGAGCTTTCGCGTGATCATCGCGCTGGGGAAGTTCCACGGCGTGATGGCGGCGACGACGCCGATGCTCTGGCGCAGCACGAGAATCCGCTTCTGCCGATGGGAGGCGGGAATGGTCTCGCCGTAGAGCCGCCTGCCTTCCTCGGCGGCCCAATCGAGGAAGGACGCCGCGTACGCGATCTCGCCGCGCGACTCCGTGATCGGTTTGCCCTGCTCAAGCGTCATGAGTCGCGCGAGGCGCTCGCGGTGTCGCATCATGAGGTCGGCGAGGGCGGCGAGGAGGCTGCCACGCTCGGCTGCGGTGCGGCTTCGCCAGTCGGGCCAGGCGCGTGCGGCCGCTTCGACGGCTTGACGCGTCTCGGCGGCGCCGCAGAGGGGAACTTGCGCGATCTCGCGGTCCGTGGCCGGATCAGCCACTGCGAAGGTGCGGCCGTCGGCGGCGCCGATCCACTGCCCGGCGACGAGGTTGCGGGATTCGATGTCGAGTTCGCTCAGGTCGATGTTCATCATGCAACGTCCTGCGTCTCCGCGGGCTGCGGCGAGCGGCTCATTTCTGCTCGTGCCCCTGGGGCGCCTGCCCGGCCCCGCGCCGCTCGATGGGCAGCACGCCGTCGATGGTGCGGATGTGAATATCGCGCTGCGGGAAGGCGATCTCGATGCCGGCCTTGCGGAACTCGTCGTCGATGCCATAGTTGACGAAGTCGCGCGCATCAACGAAGTGCCGGATGTGCGGAATGAAGATGCGCAACTCGAAGTTCAGTGCATTCTCGCCGAAGCCGACGAAGACGGCTCGCGGCGGCGGATCGCTGAGCGCGAACTCACACTTGTTCGCCACCTTGAGCAGCAGCGACCGGGCCAGGCGCGTATCCGACCCGTAGGCGATTCCGACGGGAATCTCAACGCGAAGCGTGGGATCGGAGAGCGTCCAGTTGATGAGTTGGCCGGTGATGAACTCCTTGTTGGGGACGATGAGTTCCTTGCGGTTCCATTCGGTGATGGTCGTGGCGCGCATGCGGATGCGCGACACTTCGCCGGAGATGTTTCCGATCGTCACCGTGTCGCCGACGCGCATCGGCCGCTCAACGAGAATGATGAGGCCCGAGATGAAGTTGGCGAAGATCTCCTGGAGGCCGAAGGCGAGGCCGAACGTAAGCGCCGCCGCCAGCCATTGGATCTTCGACCATCCGATCCCGATCGCGCCAAACGTCACGGCCACGCCGACGATCACGATGACATAGCGCACAATGGTCGAAATGGCGTAGCGGCTGCCGGCGTCGAGAGGCAGGCGCTGAAGGACGGCGATCTCCAGAAGGCCGGGAATGTTGCGCGTGAGCACCAGCGTGATGACTCCGATGATGATCGCCATCATGAGGTCCGCCACGGTCACCGACTCAACCGCGGCTGGGCCGGCGCCCGAGGAGTCGGACGGCCCGGGCTGCGGGATCATCGGCGACACGGGGCTGACGACCTGGTCCGAACCGCCTGTTGAAGGCGCGGGCGCCGCGGAGTCACCGCTGGTCACCCGTGGTGACGCTGAATCGACGGCGGCGCTGAGACTCGCCGGCCGCTCCATCGCCATCTCGACCGGACCGAAGCGCGGCCAGACCTGGAACCGCTCGAGGACTCCCAGGGCCGGCAGGACGTCGATCCAGATGGCCCAGAGTATGAGAAGCGTCGTCAGGACCGCGGCGCTGCGGAAGAGTTGAATGGTCTGCGCGTTGGCGGCGGGCAGGTCGATCTCATCCTCAGTGAGGTAGTTCACGTCCGGCGTGGTGGCCGAATCGCTCTCGGCCTGCTGCTGAATGTTTTCGCGGCGCTTGAGGGCCTGATCGATCGCCACGCGCCGCCTCGCCACCCACAACCAGCGGTAGAAGAGAGCCGAGATGATGACCATGAACAGGCCGAGGAGAATGGTCTTGCTCAGGCTCGCCTGCAAACGTTGGGCAGAGTAGAAGTAACCCAGGCCCGTCAGCGCGGCGAGGAAGGGCGGCAGCAGGAGGAGCACGACGAACCACACGCCGCTCAGCCGCGCCAGCCAGCCCCCTCGGATCGGATCGAAGTACGCCCGCAGCACCGGGCCGTGCGGCCGCAGCGTGCGCTGAATGAAAAGGAACAGGACGAGCATTCCTGCGATGAACAACAGCCGCGCGAGCGGCTCGCTCGAGAGTTCGTGGCCCTCCGAGTTGACGATGCGGAAGGCGACCTCGGCCGGAACCACGAACGCGACAAACCAGAGGAGGTGGCGTCGCAGAGCCGTCGTCGCCTCGCGCGGCCAGCGGAGGTGAACCTCGGCGAATCCTCCGTTGCTGCACGCCTGCCGCGCCACCTCCAGCGCCAGCCAGATGAAAGACGCAGACTGCAGGCCCCGGGCGATTGCCTGCACGGCCGCCGGCGCCTCGGCGCTTACCCTCATCACCAATGAGACGAGCAGGAGAAGCGCCGGCCAGCGCAGCGAAGACAGCAGCACCAGGCCCATCGCCTTGTAAGTCGGTCGAAACGAAGGGTGCATCTTGTCGCGCGTCAGTTCGTCGGCCAGATGCTCCCTGGCTCGCACGATGCGACCCGAAGAGAGCAGCAGCAGAAGCCATGCTCCCGCGGGGATGACGAGCATGCTCAGAGAGGCAGGGTCGGCCGTTACGCTCTCGCGGAATGTCGTCCACGAGCGCACCCAGAGTGATCGCCGGCCGAAGCGCAGGGCGTGCTCGCCCGCCGCGTTCAGATCCGACCACGACAGCGGCTTGGTGCTTCGGATCCACAGGATGCGCGCGTCGATGAACGTGGCGTATTCTCGCGTTACCGCGACCAGTGCGCGCTCAGCCGCATCCGCTTCGGAGAGTTGCTCACTCAGATCGCGGCTGGTCTCGATGATCTTTCCGAGCAGTTCGCTGACGGCCCGGTACTCTTCAGTCGCGCGCTCGGTGATGGCGCTGCGCTGCTCGGCCGAGATCGAATCGTCCAGTCCCGCCAGCAGGCGTTCGACGGCCACGCCGATGTCCTTGACTTCATCGCGGCGCCTCTCCTTGGCGAACTGTGTGGAAAGCGATTCGGCAAGTTGCTGCTGCCTGCGGCGAATCTGCTGCTCGTGAAGCGCGAGGCTCGGCAGTTCGCTGCGGCGCAATCCCAGGATGATCCCGACGGTGTTGGTGAGACCGGCCCGCTCGATCTCCTCGAAACTGCGGAGAAACTCGGCCCGGATGGCCTGCATCTGGGCTTCGAGCGCCTGGCGCTGGCGCTGAACCTGCTGAAACTGACCGACCAGCCGCTCGTGCAGGGCGGCCAGTTCGGTGCGCTCTTCGAGCAGGGCTTTGATCGACTCGTGCTCATTGGCCGCTCGACGGAGGGCCTGCTTGGCCTCGGCCGCGACTCGCCGCGCCTCCGCTTCGCGCGCCTCATTGAGCCGCGCCCGCCACGCCTCAACGCGGCGCTCGGCCGTCGTCACCCGGCGCGTGGCCCGGTCCTGGCGCGCCCGCAGCGAATCGCGCCTCGCCTCGATCGACTGCTGCTCACGGTCCGACGCCACGATCGACTGTTCGATGCTGCGCCGCTGCACGAGGAGTCTCAGCAGCTCAAGCCGCGGAATGACCTCCGTCGGGCTGGTCGCCGACGCGGCCGTGATCTCGTCGTCAAGGCGCTGAATCTCCTGACGGGCCCGCGCGATGATCGTCGGTATCTCCTCGCGCAGCCTCGTCCGCAATTCAGCCTCGCGCTCGAGAGCGGTCGCGTCTTCGCGCGCCGCCCGCAACTCGGCCTCGGCTTGCGCGAGACCCGACTCGAGTTGGGCAATGGTCTGGTCGGAGGGCGGATCGACGCTCGTCGGGGGCTGGGCAAGTTCAGCGAGAATCTGCTCGATCAGCGCTGGCGCGTTGGCGACGCGCTGCTCCAGGTCGGCGATTTTGGCCAGCGCCGTCTCGATCGATCGCAGATCGGTCAGCATGGCGTTGAGCAGGTCGCGCGCCGACTGCCGCCGTGACTCTTCAATCGTCCCGACCTGTTCGAGCGCGCTGCCGAATCCCGCCCGTTCGCTTTCGGACAGTCGTGAGAGGACTTCGCCGGCGAGAGACGGAAGATCGGGCGCAGCAGGCTGGGCGGGCGGAGGTTCACCCTCCTGACCCAGGGCCGGCATCGGCGCTGCCAGCAGCAGTACAGCGCAGCAGAGGCGCACGGACACCAGTCCCATCCAACGGCGCCATCGCCCCGGACTCGTTCCAAGACTGAGCATGTGCGATGTTAGCCGCATCGATCTCAGCGCCGACTCCGCCTCAGCCCCGAACCTCGTTCGGGGGCGACTCCCGTCGCTCGTCGCCGCCGTTCTCGCCTCGCGTTCGGCGCCCGCCGCCGATCCACCCGAATCGCCTGAAGCACCACAGCGTGCCCAGACCGATCACGGCCATCAGAAGCAGCACAAGCGGATAGCCCCACTTCATGTAGAGTTCAGGCATGTTCCATCGAGACGACTCGTGGCTGAAGTTCATCCCGTACACGCCGGCGATGAAGGTGAGGGGCATGAAGACGGTGCCGATGATCGCCAGCACTTTCATGACCTCGTTGGTGCGCTGGCCGATCTGCGAGAGGTAGACCTCCATGAGGCCCGTCGCCATCTCGCGGTGCGCCTCGACGAGGTCGATGAGTTGCACGACGTGATCGTAACAGTCGCGGAGATAGACCCGAGTCTCGGCGGAGATGAGCGGCGTCTCGCTGCGCAGGAGCATGTTGAGCGGATCGCGCAGCGGCCAGATGGCTCGTCGGAGGCTCAGCAGGCTGCGCCGGATCGAGTGCAATTCGCCGAGAATGCCCTCGTGCGGACTGGCGAGCACTGCTTCCTCCAGGGCCTCGAGCCGCTCGCCGAGCGATTCGAGCAGCGGAAAATACGAGTCAATCGCCGCGTCGAGGATGGCGTAGGCAAGGTAGTCGGCCCCACGCCGGCGGAAACGGCCGTTGGCCTCGTTGAGCCGCGCCCGGATGGGATCGAAACAGTCGCCCGCGAACTCCTGGAACGTGGCAACGGCCTTGGCCTTGAGGCAGATGCTCATCTGCTCGGTGTGCATGTCCCCGCTCGCCTTGGGCATGCGGACGACAATGTAGAGGTAGTCCGCATACTCCTCGACCTTGGGCCGCTGGTAGACATTGCAGATGTCCGCGACGGTGAGCATGTGCAGGCCGAGGCGCTCGCCGATGGCGGCGATGGCGGCGCCGTCTCCGACGCCGTCGATGTTGATCCAGACTGTCTCGTGGCCGCTCTCACCGAGGCTGATCTGGGACGGACTCGTCGCCTCACGGTCCATCACGCCCGCGTCGCCAAAGGAGATGACACGGATGCGCGAGGGGGCGGCGGCGGGGTCGAGGGCGATCGTGCCGGGGCTGGCGCCGGGAGGCGGACGCCGGATGCGGCGGCGGGCCGCCTTGCGCTTCTTCGAACTCAGTCGGCTCATCATCGCTCCGTGCGGACTGGTCGATCGGGACGCTGGGGG
>CAADHA010000128.1 GCA_900696685.1 uncultured Planctomycetota bacterium | reverse complement strand
GCGCAGCCGCACAGAATGAAAACGAGAACGCACAGGGTGATGGGCCGCATGAAAGCGCCTCCGCAGGCCGGTCTGGCCGGGATCACGGTACGGCCGTCAGGGTCGGCGATCCAGAGCGGGGGGCGGCAGGGCAATCGCGTTGTCCGGAAGCGACTCAGTGCATGCCCCTCCCCCCGCTTTGCGGTGGAGGGGAAGGGGCGGGGGCGACCGGATGGCGTGAGGTCGTCGAGTCGCGCATCCCGCACAAGTTTCAGATGCACCCCCCCACCCCGGCCCTCCCCCGCAGAGCCGGGGGAGGGAGTGAATCGGCGGCCTATGAAATCGCGATCGCCCAGCGGGCGAGGGCGGGGATGGCGGCTGCGACCTGCTTGGGCTACCCTTCACCTTCCCGTGGAGCGACCCCGTTGACTCGCGGGAACCACCACCGCATTCAACGACGAGAGGAGCAGATCATGAAGAACCAGAATAGACTGATCGCAGCCGCCTCGCTGGCGCTGGCGGCGCTCATCGGCGCCGGCGTGGCCGCTATGCCCGCGGCGCCGCAAGATCCTCCACAGAATCCCCCCCAGGACGCGCCGGACGAGGCGATGATGTTCCCCGAGCCGGGCGAGCATCACAAGTGGCTCGAACAACTCGTCGGATCCTGGACGGTCGAGTCGGAGATGGGCGGAGAGGGCATGCCGCCGATGAAGGCGACCGGCACCGACACGGTTCGCTCGCTCGGCGGGCGGTGGGTCATCTGCGAACTCAAAAGCGAAATGCCCGGCATGGGCGCGATGCAGGCCGTGCTGACCATCGGCTACGACTCCGAGACCGGCAAGTACCAGGGCACGTGGGTTGACTCCGTCTCTGATCTGCTCTGGATCTATGAGGGAACGCTCGACGCGACGCGGAAGATTCTTACGCTCGAGGCCGAAGGCCCCAACATGATGGATCCCGCCGCCGGAAGGACGCGCTATCGCGACGTGATCGAGTTCAAGAGCGATTTGCATCGCACGCTCACGTCCTTCGCCCTGGTCGATGGCGAGTGGGTGCAGTTCGTCACGGCGAACTACCGCAAGGTGAAGTGAGGCGTGATCAGGCCGCCGTAGCCCCCGCGCGGCCGGGGAGACAGCCTCCCGCGCGAGGTTGAGCCGGAGAACAGTTGATCAGGTGACCGCAGGTGTCGAGGACGCCAGCCTCGATCGCTGCACGAGTGCGCGCCGGCTCTCTCACCTGGTCACCTGCTCCACTTTTCACCTGCTCTATTGCCGCATTGCGGCAATCGGGGCAACTGGCACTCGTTTGAACCGGTCGGGGCCCTCGTTGAGCGATATGTAGCGGCCTTCGTCGGTCCTCCGGACAATCACTTGCGAGTCGCCGAGCGTCTCGCGCGGGCCTGTGCCTGATGAAGTGGCTGTTTGAGGCGGTAGCAGCCCGTTTTTGGCGGCCCTGTGAACTCGATCTGGTCGCCCAGGTCGGCCAGGTCGCGTTTCGCCGTCTCGCGAGACACTCTGAACTCCTGCTCGATGTCCTTGCGCCGCACCGGCTGACCAGCCTTCATTTGGGCAAGTGCCCACTGCTGCCGCACACTCCGCACGACAGCCATCGGCTGATCTGCACCGTCGTCCGTTACGGGGTCATTTACAGGGTCATCCGTGCCGCCCGCCGGCGCGGCCGGGGGATTCTCGGGCGCCCTTCGACCGTGGGAATGGCCGTTTCCACTGCGGAATACGGGGTCATCGGTTGCCTTTACAGGGTCACCGCTGACGGCTTCACTCAGGCGGGACATGCCGTTGGACTCGCTGGGTGGGCATCGGGCTTCCGATGCATCGCGCACGATGATCTTCGAAGTAAACCGATAGCCAAGCCCGTCCGTGTTCTCGATGACATCGTCTCGGCCACAATCGATCCCGCACTCCTCTCGAAGTCGCTTTCGCACCTTGTCTCGGAAGGTGCTGATCGCTTCCGCCGCCGCGTTCTGGCCACGAATCGCCCCGGCCTCCCGCGCCAGTTTCGTGCCGCTGAAGCGCCTGTAGCGGCCATCGTCATGCTTCTCACGAAGCGTGTCAAGGATCTTTCGCATGATGCCCGACGAGGCGTCTCCACAGACCTTCACGCCGCACAGATCCACGCGATCCGGAGAGAACACGAGTTCACCACTCTCGAAGGGCCGGGGCTGCGCCGCCTCAGCCTGCGAATCAGACTGGGCGCCGGCGGCTTTCATTCGGGGCTCAAGCACCTCTCGGACGACCGAGGGGAGCGTCCTGCCCGTCTCTGGAAACGGCTTCGAGATGAACTCGTCGGCCCCTGATCGGTGCAGCTCTGTCGCGAGATTCACACAAGCAGAAGATTGTGCCGTAATCACGATCACCGGAAGTTCGACCGCCGAATACCTCTCTCGGATCTGGCGGAGCAGATTGGCTCCACACTCAATCGAGGCCCCGCCCCGCCCGCGGCGAGCCGGAATGTGGAGGTCGAGCAGAACGTAGTCGAAGCGACTCGCACCGAGAGCCTCGATCGCCTCCTCCTGACTGGCCGCGCTCGTGAATGCGTGCCCGAGCGAGTACAGCGCATCCTCGATGGATCGAACGATTCGATCATCATCCTCGACGATGAGTGCCGTGATCTCCATCAGATCCCCCTCCCCGCCATCGCGGAAGGCAGCCGAATCGTCACGGCAGTCCCGACCCCCTCCTCACTCTCAATCGTGAGCGTGCCGCGATGCGCGTCGATCTTGCGCATCGCGTTGGGCAGGCCGTACCCCGTGCTGTTCCGCTTATTCTTGTTCCGGCGGCCTGGAGTGTGCAGGTAAAGCATCCCGCCCTCCTCTTGCGAGAACCCCATGCCCGTGTCGCGCACGATCAAGGTGACGAACTCGCCGCCTTCGACGGCACGAATCTCGATCCGACCCTGGAAGTCGGCGGAGCCGCCGCACATGAAGGACTCAAAGGCGTTCTTGAGCACATTGGCGAACGCGGCGACGAGCTGGTGCTCCGCCGCCTCGACGAAGATGCGATCCGCGATCTCCATGTCCACTGCCACGAGGCCCGGCTCGATTCCGTTCAATCGACGCACGCTCGCTTTGGCCTGGTCCAGCGCCCTGGCGACGAGAGAACGAAGGGGAAGTTTCTTGAAGGCGAGATCGAGCGGCTCGGTGAACTGCTCCATGTCCCGGATCGTGCGTTCCAGGTGGTTGAGGCCGTCGTGAATGTCCCCCACCCGCCGCCCCTGAGGAGCGCCCGCGGCACTGATCAGGGACGCGACATTGGCTTTCAGGTGGGTGACGATGTTCCGCAGGTCATGCACCATCGCGCCCACGAGTTGCTCGTTGAACCGGCGGCAAAGGCGCCACGCCTCCTGTGCGGCGGGCTTGCCGCATCGATTCCCGATGGATTCGAGGTCCGCAGCAATCTGGTCTGCACCGGCGATGGCTCTCGCTCGCGTTCTCGTCGCGGCGACGCGCCTCGTTATCGCCTTCAAGGCGCGTTGGCGCACGAATGCGTTTTCATCCCCGCTGAGCGTCGTCCTGAGGTCGTCGAATACCGATTCGGGCACCAGTTCGAGCAGGCCCGCCACCGCGTGCCGAACCTCAGGCTTGGGATCGGCGGCGAGAATCGACAGCGCGGCGAGAGCATCCGACGCGGGCGAGGGCCCGTCGATGTGATCGCGCAGCCAGTGCGCCAGCTCGACGCGCCGGGGCCAGGGCACGGCGTCACGATCCGACAACACGGATGTCAGATCCGACGCAGACGCATTGGACTGAACCGGCGTCACGACCTGCCGCCGTATCGCTCGTGCCGGCGTTGGAATGCCTCGTCACCTCCCTCGAGCAGACTCACGATTTCGTCCCTGCACTCATCGACCGTGCCCTGACGCGCTATCCAGGCCTTCCGTTCGTCGGCCGCCAGCACGAAGACGCGCTCGGCATCGCCGAGCACCGGGATGTTCGGATTGTGGGTCACGAAGATCATCTGTCGCATCGCCTTGATCCGCGCGATGCTCTGGATGACGCACTCGACGATGTACCCGTTGTCGATGTTGTCCTCGGGCTGGTCGATGAGCAGTGGCCGTTCGCTCTCCAGGAGCAGGATCGGCAGGATCGTCGTACACTTCTGACCCTTGGAGAGGCGCTGCGATTCGCGGAACTCATCGCCGACCCTGAGTTCGATGCGAGGCAGATCGGGGAGCTCGACCGACTCCAGATCGAGCAGAGTCTTTGATTCTTTCAGGGCATCGATGACCTTCTGCGCCTGCTCGTTGTTGAGTTCCGCCTCGGCCACGAGAGCATTGAGATCGCCAAGCCGAACGATCCCGGCCAGCTGCGCCGGCCAGAAGGCGTTGGTCAGCTTGTCTGCGACGATCCCCTGCTTGAGACGGTTGTGCCGAAGAGCGTCCTCAAGGAGTCTGCGATAGTGGCGACGATCGCCGGCCTCAGTCACGGTGACGCGGATGTTGCCGCTCATGGCTCGCGTGATCCGCTCCGCGATGCCCCGGCGTATGGCGAATCTCGCGTTGCGCAGGTCGGAGAGGCGTTCGAGAAGACGCTTCCTCTCTGAAAGCACCTCCTCCAGCCTGCGAATCTTCTCATCCCGAGTCCGCTGCTTGGCGAGCAGATCGTTGCGAAGCCGCTCGAGGCGCGATCGCTCCACCGCTTGCGATCGCGCCTTCTGGTGATTGTCCATGATGGCCTGAAACTCGATTTCCTGCCGGTCGTGCGCGAGGGACAACTCCTCGCCCGCGGACAGAACGGCCACCCGCGCGCGCTTCACAAGATCGACGGACGACTCGATCGCCGCGTCAACCTCAGCACCGCATTCCCCGACAATCTTCCTGATGGCGTCGAGCGCCTGAGCATTCGGCCCCGTACCGACTCCGTTCGCAAAGGCCTGCCGAACACCGCCCTTGATCTGGCCGCGCATCTCGCCCAAGGCGCCGGCGTACTCGGACAGGAATGACTCGATGTCGCTGAGGGATCGCTTT
Organism: uncultured Planctomycetota bacterium; assembly: GCA_900696685.1. Taxonomy (GTDB): domain Bacteria; phylum Planctomycetota; class Phycisphaerae; order Phycisphaerales; family UBA5793; genus UBA5793. The sequence goes on along the minus strand of CAADHA010000128.1, from coordinate 9,606 downwards.
TCCCGATCCCGCAGGGCCTTCAGGGTGTGGGCTTGATCGACTCCATCCGTGTCCTTTCCGCCCGGGTCTGCATACCCCTTGAGTTTCTCCTCGACGCTGGGAAGGGCGGCCACTTCATCCGCAAGGCTCGCGAGCTGCGATTGAAGCGGCCCGATCGTGCCGGCGTTCGCGTCCAGCGAGTGCTCGACGGACCGGATCGACTCGCCGACCTTCTCGATCTCCTCGGTCTCGAAGTTGTCAAGCAAGGCGAGCTGTGACGAACCGCAGTCCGCAATGGATTCGATCTCGTTCTGGCTGTAGACATCCACATGCAGGATGCCGCCTCTGCGGAGCGAGATCTCCGTCGGCTTCCGATCCGCGTCGAGGACGATCGGCTCCTCGCCGATCGAGCGAGTGACGACGAACTCGATCCTGCCACGGGTCGCCACCGTGGCCTCGACCCTGCCGCCGCCAAGGTTGTGGGCGAGGAGCGACTCGACCCGCTTCGACGCTCCTTCACCGTCCAGCGCAATCGGCCCGGCGAAAACAAACCGCACGAGCTCAAGCAGGGTGGTCTTGCCCGTGCCTCGGCCGCCGATGATGCAGTTCAGGCCGGCGCTCAAGTCGATCTCGGCGCCGTCGAGGAACCCTCCGACGATGCGGATGGCTTTGATCAGCGGAGTCGATGCCTTGCTCTCGATCTGCTTGGAGTTCGATTGGCTGCCGGTGACCTGCGTCATGACGGAATCCTCGAGTGTGATGTGCGGCGCGTCCCACGGGCGCCCGGACGGCCGGGTTCATGGGGATGCGGGCCACTATAGTCGGCATGTGTTAGGTATCAAGCCGTAGCGAGGGCTCTCCAATCCCGCCTGCCTTTCGCGGCGGCCGCGCTTTCCAGTATCGAAAGGCCAAACCCCATTCGCCCCGTCAGCGTCGTTTCAAGTCCGCAGCCTTTCCTGGCAACACCATCGCGTCGGCACTTGGGCCTGAGACGGCACCGAATCGTTGACAGGCTCATCCAGCCACAGTGAATGCTCCGCGCAATGGTGAGCCATCGAGCATCCGCGACCGGGAACCGTCAAGCCCATGCGGCGGCGGCAGCCGGATTGACCAGAGGCAGCGGCGACATCTCGACGCTGATGCGCTGCCGCTATGGCGAAAGACCCTATGGTGAAAGACCCGATCCGAACTCCGCCGGCGTCCAAGGCGACCCTCGCAGGTCGCTCGAAGACTCGTCCTTGCGCTTTCCTCAGCGAGGGTCCTTGCTCACTCACGATCGAGCGCGAGCCTGTATCTCGCCCACTCCCGCCACGCCGCTGTCTCGCCGCGCATCGCGATCTCCTCGAGCAGTCCGCGCGTGCGGTCGTCGGTGCGGCGGTGGCGGAGTTGGAGGCGCGCCAGGGCCTGAGTGGTGGCGATATGTCCGGGGTAGACCTCGAGGGCTGAGTCGCACGCGGCGAGGGCTTCGTCGATGCGCCCGGCGCGTTCGAGGGTCAGCGCCAGGTTGAGGCGCGGGTCGGGATGGCCGGGCATGAGTTTGCGGGCCCACTCGAACTCGTTGGCGGCCTCGTAGAGTTCGCCTCGCATGAGGTGCAGGACGCCGAGGTTGTTGTGCGCCGGGCCGTGGTAGAGGTCAAGCGTCAACGCTTGGCGGAGCAGTTCCTCGGCGCGGTCCGGCTCGCCCTCCATCAGGTCGGCGGCCTGCTGCGTGAAGCGCTGGGCCTCAAGGGGATTGCGCATCGCCTCGCGCGGCGCGGTGTAGGGGCCGACCGTCCGGCTGCCGGCGCAGCCGATTGACAGCAAAGCGAGCATCAGAACCAGCGCGCCGCCAAGGATCGCTTGCGTGTCGTTGTTCACGGTCTGCTCACTCTCTTTCTCTCCTACGTTCGCGCCAGATACACCGCGCTGATGTGGAGCCGCAGATCGTACAGGTCGGACTGACCCTGCTCGCGCCGATGGGTCAGTTCGAGCCGCCCGGCGGACCACTGATCCTGGACCAGATGCCATCGCTCGAGCATCTGCCCGATCTGGGCCGGCGTGAGCCGTTCAAGGCTGATCGCCAACGACTGCCGCCGCAGAGCCGATTCGCCGCCCTGGGCGCTCGCCACCGGGGCGTCAACGCCTTCGCCGATGCCCTGAAGGCGATCGGTCGGGATCCCCGCATCGACGAGTGCCGCGTTCACCAGGGCGAGCACATCGGCCTTGGGGCGCTCGCGCCAGGCGACGACATCCCGCCTGGCCCGCAGTTCGATGACCTTGGAAGCGTCGCGCCGGAGTTGCTCGAATGTCGCGATCGCCGCTTCGTGTCGCTGCCGCGCCGCAGCGACCCGGTGGGCCTGCACGGCCATCACGCATAGCGCTCCGGCGACGGCAAGAATGATGATCAGGAATGGGCGCATGCGGGTCATGGACGGCCCCCATCAGCCGAGTCGGGTGCTCTCGAAGCGAGCGGTGCATGCGCACGGCGAACCAGCCGCCAGGTCAACCTCACCCCATCGGCCACCACACTGATCTGGGGCTGGCGGGCCTCCCATCCATCGGGCGGTTGGAACGCGGAGACGAATCCCTGCGCCGCCGGGGCTGTGGGAAGCAGACCGATGAGCGTGACCGACGCGGGCGTGACACTGATCGACTCGGTCATGATCGGCTGCTCCGTCGGCCAGCGCTGGAGCAGGGCCGCGAGTGTGTGGCCGGACTGGGGCTCCTCGAGATCGGGTGATTGAGCGGCGCGACCTCTGGTGCGTTCGAGCTGGCGCAGTTCGGCGACCAGCCGCAGAGGCGCCGGTTGCACGGACGGCGCGGAAGTGGCACGCGGATACAGCTCGTCATAGACGGCTTGACTCTTCGCCTGCATCTGTGCGGTGGCGCGATTCCAAGCATCGATGCGGCGCTGAGCGCCGAGCACAACGGCCAGCAGGAGCAGCGCGGCCACCGCCGCCGATTCGCCGATGAACCGATAGCGCTCTCGCCGCACCGGCGCCGGCTCGTTCGGGCCGGTCAGCAGGTTGAACGAGCGCGGATCAACGGGGCAATGCGGCACCACCTCCTCGGGAATCTCATCAGGACTGAGCGTGAGCGCTTCGCGGGGAGACGTATCGGTCGCCAATCGCTCATGCTCAATGCCGCAGGCGATGAATCGATTGTCGCCCAGCGGCAGGTAGACCGCGTGGATGTGATCGATCGGCACGGGCAGTTCGGATTCGAAGAGGTATCCGAGGGTCCGTCGATCGGGTCCACGCTGAAAGAACCTCCTCGGCAATACCGAGGCGTCGAGCAATGCCCAGTAGAAGCGATGGGCCGGCCAGGTGACGTGGTGTTGCGGTCGGGAGACGGGATTCATGGATGCACCTCATCCCGCTCGCCGAGTGTGAGATGCGTCTGAGATCCCGACGGCGGCGGGGTGATCGTGAGCCGGAAGGCTCGTGATCCGTCGCGCAAATCGACGCCGCCGGAGTCCACCTTGAGGATCTCCAGTGGGCCGATGCGGTCGCCGGCTGCGGCGATGTGGAGCCGATCCGCCCCGATCTCATACAACGCGGCGAGGCGTCGCTGCGATTCAGAGATGATGGCGATCAGTTCGAGGTTGGGCGGCGGCGGAGGCGGCTCGCGATTCGCGGCCAGCGCCGTATCCGATTCAACCGGCGCGTTCCACAGTCGAACCTGGAACACCGATGCATCGAAGGGCGGTTCTGGAGCGCCCGCGCCGGGAGTCGATGCTGATTCCCCCTCAAGCGCTGACCATTCCGATTTGACCGGGTCGGGGATGCGCATGGGAACAAGAGCCCATGCGAGCGCGATCCCAGCCGCCGCGGCTCCGGCGGAGCCGGCGATGGCGCGCCTTCGACGCCACGTTCGGATTGGATCAGTCGGGAATGACACAGCGCTGCACGCACTCCCATCTGCCGGATGATTGGCGGTAGACACTCCACCACGAGCGGCGGCTGGAGCCGACCCGCACGTCGATTCGCACCGCCCAGGAAGGACTGGCGCCGACGAGGCGCGGCGCTTGATGGGATTTCGACGCTTGGTTCTCGCGTTCGAGGGCTCGCGGCAGGGGCGCAACTCGCCCCTCCCGGCGTGCGGCGATGATCGCCTCGATGCCGCCGCGACCGGCGGCCGCCATCGCCGCCTCAATCAGAGGCAAGGGCGCCGTGTTCACGTTGATCGAGCCGGAGTCGCCGACGGGGTGCGTCGCGATCCAGGCGCCGACGGAAAGGACATCCTCTTCGTCGGGTGAGGGAAACGCGCTTCGGAGGGCGGAATGATCCATAGCGAACGGGCCGATGCCGAACTGGTCGAGTCCGGCAGGTTCACTTCGCCGGGGGTCGGACTCCGCCTGATCGAATCGTTCGAGTATGCCGCCGGGCACCGCGGCGCGCAGCGGTGAACCGGCCGTGAGCGCGCTCCGCGGCGCCATGCCGCACTGGTCCCACGCCGTGATGCGCACCTCGTAGGCGCACTCGTCGTGCCGCCACTTCTCATTGAGCACTTCAACGCGGGGAGTGTGGGCCTCAGGGCCAACTACAACCTTGCCCGATTCTTCCGCGAGCCAGGTCTGGAGCGGACCCGCTTCCAATTGTGCCCGGACTGAGCCGGCGACTTGCTCCTGGGCGGAAAGTCGCTGCTCGAGGTTCGCGAGAACCGCTCGCTGCGTGAAGCCGACGGCGACGGGGACGATCAGGATGATCATCGCCAGCACGAGCAGGAGCGCCACGCCCCGGCGGCGCGAGGCGAGGCGAGTGAGCGACGGAGGATTCACGGCCATGTGAACCTCCTGTTCAACCCGTCACCGTATCGGGATTTGATCGTGACGGTCAACACCCGCTCCTCGTGATCCAGATCGACCCTCCAATCAGCCACCGCCCTCGCCAACGGCCGCTCTGCCGCCCAAGCGGGTCGCGCCGTGGGAGAGATGGACAGGAGGAGCGTCTGAGACATTCTGTCCCAGCGGTATTCATGGATCGCCGGACCGGGGGAGCCCCAGGCCAGCGTCGCCGAGTTACGCGTCGCGATTCGCAGCTGCGTTGGTTCGAGCACCTCGACGCGCGGCGGCGGTTTCGACTTGCGATCGCCGGGCTCGAAATCGCCGCAGGAGAGATCATCCCCGATGGCGTCGAGAATCCGCAGCGCCGCCGACCGCCACTCCAGTCGAGGTCCACGATCGGCTGACAGACGCGAGACGGTCACGAGCCACGAAGTGAGCAGCGAGCACAAGGCGCCGAGCAGCGCCAGAGCCGCAAGCAGTTCGAGGATGGTCATGCCCCGTCGCGTCACGGTGAGGGGATCTCCTTGGGCAGATCAATGCAACGCCACACGATCACATCCCCGCAGGAGAAGGCGATCCAGGCGTGCGCCGGCCCGTCGCCAGAGGCGTCCGGGATGACTCTGCGGATGCGCACCGGTGGGCGCCCCGCCTCATCGGGCCAGTCGGCGGTGAAGTCCGCATCCGAGTCTGCGGCGATGCGTTCGCGCAAGCCCTCTTCGTCGAGCAGTTGGTCAGCCAGGCGCTCCAGCGCCAGGATGTCGATGGCCGCCGCGTCTCCAGACACGTTCGCGGGCATCGCCGGCACAGTGCGCAACAGCGCAGCGCAGACGCCGCTGAGGATCGCGAGCAGCACGGTGGCGGCGAGAACCTCGATCAGCGTCATGGCGCGTCGCTGTGAGGAGCGGCCATTCATCATCAGATGCCTCCTCCGGAATCGAGCCGACTGAACTGGCCCGTCAGGCCGCAGAGGAGCCACTGCTCCGATGGTCCTGACTCGATCGAGATCCCGATGGTTCTATCCGCGCTGCGACCCGTCCGATCGATCAGCAGGGCCGCAGCGGCTTCGCCACGACCAACTTGCCCGTCGAAGAATGCGATCCTCACGCCCGTGGGGAGGACCACTGACGACGACCATCGATCGGCGGCCGCTGACTGCACATCCGCGACGAGTCGCGAGCCGTTCTGCACCGAGCGAATGATGACGCCGCACCCCTCCGTGCGCGCCGCGATTCGAGCCTGCGCATCCAGGTTCATGAGTCCCCAGCGGGCCGATTGCATCGCGCCGCCCCGGTCAGATCGCGCCAGCGAAACCGCCGCGACCGAAGCGATCAGGCTCAGGAGCACCACCACCGCGAGCATCTCGACGAGTGTGAAGCCGTGCGGCCGAGATGATTCTGCCCGCCGCATCATTGATCCGCCTTCCCGCGCAGGTTGGCCGACGAGAGATCGGCGTTCTCACCTTCGCCGCCCGGCTCGCCATCGGCTCCGTAGGAGAGAACCTCGAAGGGATGCCCTTCCGGGCCGGGCGCCACGTACAGGTAGATGCGCCCCCACGGATCCAGGAGCTGGTCGGCGGCGACATAGTACGATGTCGTCGGAGTGGCGTGCGGGGCACTGAGGACCGCCAGCCCCAGTTCATTGCTCGGCCAGTCGCTCTTCTCGATGCGGTAGGTCTCGACCTTACCGACAAGCAGGGCGATGCCGCTCCTGGCCAGTTCGTGCCTGGCTTTGCCGAATGTCCCGGAGAACCCGACGAGCAGCGTGGTCGCGATGAGGCCGAGAATGACCACCACAGCCAGGACTTCAACGAGCGTCATGCCGCGCCGAGTCTGAGTGATGTGCCTATGGACGGTATGCACTCTCATCCAATCACCTCCTGAAGCCGCGTGAGCGGGAGTACGGCGGCGAGGACGACGGTGCCCACGAGCGTGGCCAGGCAGAGGATGGCTGCGGGCTCGAGCAATGTCGCGAGACGCGTGATCTGCCGCTCGGTGCGGCGCTCGTCGCGCCGGGCCATGCGTTCGAGGGTGGCCTCCAACTCGCCCGCCGCCTGGCCGCTGTGAAGCAATCGCCGGAACTGGGCCGTGAACCAGACCGGGTCGTCGAGCGCTTCCGCCAGGTCGCGGCCATCTTCGATTTCAGCGGCGGCGCGATGCACGACTCGCTCGAGTGCGATGGGCAGTGTCGTCGAGAGGACGCGCAGCGCCTCGACCGCCGGCACGCCGGCCCGAAGCAGGTCGGCCAGGTGCTGGGCGAACTGCGCCACGGCCCAGGTGCGAAGCACTCGCGGCGTAAGAGAAGCGGCGAGGCGCGCCGCACGTGGCGACCGCTGAACGGCAGCGCGAAGGGCGATGACTCCGCAGGCGGCGAGCACCACGGCAGCCGCCAGCAGCACGGCTCCCCAGCGGGCCGCCAACCGGCCCCCGGCCATGACCCATCGCGTGAGGGCGGGGACTTCGATCTTCGCCGTCGAGAGCAGGTTCGCGAGGTCAGGCAGGGTCTTGATGCTCAGGAACACGGCGACGCCGATGGCCGCGACGGTGATGATGGCCGGGTAGGTCAGCGCTGTGACGAGTTGTTGGCCGAGTTGACCGCTGCGCTGTTCGCGCTCGGCCATGTGCTTGAGCACGCCCGGCAACATGCCGCCATGCTGGCCCGACTCGACCATGGCGCAGTCGATCCCGTCGAACCACGATGGATGTTTGCCCATCGCCCGGGCCGGGCTGGCGCCGCTGCGCATCGCCTCGCGCCACTCGATGAGCATCGTCCGGCGCGAACGGTTGGTCCAACGATCCCGCTCTTCGCTCATCACTTCGAGGCACTCGACCAGCGGAAGTCCAGACTCCAGCAGGGAGCAGAGACCTTCATAGATCTCCGCGCGTTGGTCGCGCCGGCGACGGCGAAGATGCCGGTTCCAGTTCTGGCGCAACTGAGACGGCAGAGCAAGCGGTCTTCGCGCCCGGCGCAGATCGACGACCTGCCAGCCGATGCGCCGCAGCGAGGCGCGGACTTCGACCGCGGATTCGGCCATGAGTTCGCCGCGGCGCGGCGCCAGCGCCTGCCCCGCTTCGCTCCGCACCGCCGTGTAACGCCAGAGTTCCATGCCGACTCCGTTCAGACCATCTGCACCACGCGGTGCACTTCGAGAGGGATCGTCACTCCCTCATCCACCAATCGCTGCCCCTCTTCGCCGAGTGCCCGCATTCCCGCCTGCCGCGCCGCATCGCGGATGGCCGCAAGCGGCGCCCCCTCGGAGATCAATTGCCGCAATCGCTCGTCGAGCGGCATGAATTCGAAGAGGCCGGTTCGCCCCTTGAGTCCCGTGCCGAAGCACTCGTCGCAACCCGTGCCGTCACAGGGTCGATGCGTCGTCCGCACGAGACGTTGCGCCAGCACGGCGCTGAGCGAAGCGCTCACCAGATACGGCTCCACCCCCAGATCGACCAGCCGCGTCACCGCGCTGGGGGCGTCATTGGTGTGAAGGGTCGAGAAGACCAGGTGCCCCGTCAGGCTCGACTGGATCGCCACCCGCGCCGTCTCGGCATCGCGGATCTCCCCGACCATGATCACATCCGGGTCTTGCCGCAGGATATGTCTCAGCCCCGTCGGAAAGGTGATTCCCTTTTTGCCGTTCACCTGCATCTGGCTCACAGCAAGTCCCACAGTTGCGAGTTCGTACTCGATCGGATCCTCGATCGTCATGATGTTGAGTTGCGGCGAGGCGGTGCGCTTCAGAGTGGAGTAGAGCGTCGTCGTCTTGCCGCTGCCGGTGGGGCCGGTGACGAGGATGATCCCATTACTCTGGATAGCCCGCTCCAGGTACGCCTCGGCGACGTCTTGGCACATGCCCAGCCGTTCAAAGTCGCACAACTGCTGAGCCGTGTCGAGCAGCCGCACCACCGCGCGCTCCCCGTAACTTGTCGGCACCGTGCTCAGGCGCAGATCGACGGCCCGCCTGCCGATGGTGACCGTGGCCCGTCCGTCCTGGGGAATCCGCTGCTGGGCGATGTCCATCCGTCCCATCACCTTGATGCGGCTCACCACGGCGTGAGTGACGTCGGCCGTCAGTTCATGTACGTCGTGGAGGACGCCGTCCACGCGGTAGCGCACCACCGTTCGGTCCGAAAGAGGTTGAATATGCACATCGCTGGCCCCGCGACCGAGCGCCTCGAAGAGCATTGCATCCACGAGTTGGATCACCGGCCCCTTGCCCTGCGTGCTGAGCAGATCCCGGTCCGCCTGCTCGATCCACCGGGCAACGGATGTGGAGCCGTCACAGGAATCGCAGGCTCCATCGACGCCGGCCTTGTGGCCGTTCCATCCGGCTGACTTCCGGTGCTGCGAGTACGCCTCGTCGATCATCCTCGCAATCGCCTCGGCCTGGCCGACCGTCGCCCGCACGCGCATCTCGAGGAATGCCCCGACGTTGTGGATCGCCGCGCGGCTCGTGTTCTCGGTCACCAGCAATTCGAGCTCGTTGTCTGCGCGGCCAGTTCCGAGGATGAGGTGCCGCCGCGCAAAGTCGCGATCGATGCGCTCGACGAACTCCTCATCCACAGTGGGCGCATCGGGCATCTCTTCCTCCACCCTTAACGAATCACGCGCGGCTCCACCGCCGGCCAGCCGTCATCGATCCCGCCCGCCGCCAGCGGCGCTTCGCTCAGGTAGCGCAGATCCTCGAAGTCCAGCCTTCGCAGCACCGATGGCCGGATGAAGATGTAGAACCGCGAGCGAGTCTCCGTGCGCGAGCGGTTCCTGAAGAGTTCACCCACCAGGGGAATGCCCCCCAGCCCCGGCACCTGCGAGACACCTTTGCTCTGGCTCGTGACTTCGATCCCGCCCAAGGCCACGACATAGCCATC
>CAADHA010000127.1 GCA_900696685.1 uncultured Planctomycetota bacterium | reverse complement strand
GTCCGGCGCGGCCGTGAGGCCGCGCCAACCTGTCGAGTGGCCGGAGGATTCGCACGCGCCGGTTGCCGGCGCGGCGGGCGGGTCGTGGTTGTCACCCAATGGGTTCGCCGCCGTTGTCGACGTTTTCCTTGGTGAAGACGCGCGAGCCGAGCGTGATCTCTTTGGGCACGCTCTCGCCGCGCAAAACCTTGAGCGCGGCGTCGATCGCCTCGGCCCCGCCGGTGGGGTACTGGAAGGTCGCGTCGAGGATGCCCTGCTTGACATAGAGCACGCCTTCGTGGGGCAGGGCGTCGATGCCGACGAACCTGATCTTCTCGGCGCGGCCCGCGGCGTTGGCGGCGAGCCAGGCGCCATGTGCGCCGGGGTCGTTGTGCGCGTAGACGAGGTCGATCTGGTCGAAGCGCGACAGGGCCGACTCCATCTCCTTGCGGGCATCGGGTTCGAGCCACTTCATGTCGGCTTCGAAGATGATGTTGATCTGCGAGTCCTTGATGGCCTCGCGGAAGCCGGAGTGGCGGTCCTGCCCGGGAGTCGAGGTCATGAGGCCCTTGAGTTCGACGACGTTGCCCTTGCCGCCGAGTGTGTTGACGATCCACTTGCCCGCCTCGCGGCCGATGAGGCGATTGTCGGCGCCGATGAAGCAGGTGTAGTTGTCGCCGGTGACGCGGCGGTCGAGCACAATGACGGGAATGCCCGCCTGCATGGCCTTCGCCACCGGCTCAGTGAGCGGCTGGGCTTCCTTCGGGCTGATGATGATCAGGTCCACGCCGGCGCTGATGAACTCCTCGATGTGCGAGCGCTGCTTGAGGGTGTCATTCTGGGCGTCCTTGAAGATCACTTTCAGTTCGGGGTGAACCGCGGCGGCGCGGCGGATGTCGTCGTTCATCTGCACGCGCCAAGGCTCGCCGAGGTTGCACTGGCTCATGCCGATGGTGGAGGTCGCCTTCGTGATCGGGTTCCCGTCGCCCTGCCCGTGCGAATCGGCGCCGGCGGAGTTTGAGGGAGTTTTCTTGCATCCGGCAAGGCCGGCAATCGCCAGCGCCGCGATGACGGGCAGGTAACGTGCCGTGTTGTGTCGCATGTGTGCCACCCCGCTCGATCAGTTTTTCCGCCGCTGGAGGAGGACGGCGGCGATGATGATGACGCCGGTGAGCATCAGTCGGCTCGCCTCCGGCACGGCGTTGACGCTGAGGATCTTATCGAGGTAGCCGATCGTGAGCGTGCCGAGGAGCGTGAGGCCGATGCCGCCGCGCCCTCCCATGAGACTGGTGCCTCCGATGACGACGATGGCGATGGCCGTGAGTTCGTAGCCCACGCCCGCCTCGGGGTCGCCCTGCTGTTCCTGCGCCGCCTGGCACAGGCCGGCGACGGCTGCGAAGAGGCCCGCCAGCGCATAGGCCATGATCTTCATCGCGGCGACGGGCACGCCTGAGAGGCGCGCCGCCTCTTCGTTGCCGCCGATCGCGTAGAGGTAGCGTCCCCAGCGCAGGCGCGAGAGGATGACCCACGACAACGCGATGCACGCGAGGAAGACCAGGCTGACGAAGGAGACGTTGTCGCCGAGAAGGCGCGAGTCGATGAGGCGGAAGATGCCGGGCACCGGCGCGGCCGTCCACGAGCCGTCGGGCAGTTGCATCGCGGTCGAGACTTTCATCCCGCCGCTGATCGTCTTGGCCAGGCCGCGCGCGAAGACCATCATCGCCAGTGTCACGATGAAGGGCTGGATGCGCCACTTCGCCACGACGAGGCCCGACGCCGCCCCGCACGCGCCGCCGAGCGCGAGACACGCGGGCACGGCCAGCCAGGGCGGCCACGCCTCGTGAATGCTCAGCGTCGAGAACATCACCGCAACGAGCGCGAGAACGCTGCCGACGGAGAGATCGATCCCGGCGGTGATGATCACGAAGGTCATGCCGCAGGCGAGGATGCCGTAGACCGAAGCCTGGCGGAGCGCATCGCGGTGCGTCGCCCACTTGTGGAATGCGCCATCGCCGGAGAAAAGCAAGCCGAGTGCGAGCACGAAGCACAGGGCCAGAAGTGCCGTGGCGACGGGACTTGCGAGAAAGGCGCTCAAGGTCGATCCGGCGGCCCGGCGGGGTTCGGCGATCGAAGTGTCCGAATCGGTGCGGGCGTCACTCATTGGTGGCGTGCCCCATCGCCGCGCGGAGGAGATCGGCGGGCGTCGCCTGCCCGCCGCGGAAGGACGCGGCAACGCGCCCGCGGTGCATCACCATAATGCGATCGCTGACCTGAAGCAATTCGGGCCACTCGGAGGAAGTGAGGATGATGCCGCAGCCTTGCCGGCTCCACTCATTCATGAGGAAGTAGATCTCATGCTTGGCGCCGACGTCCACGCCGCGCGTCGGATCGTCGAGCAGGAGGATGCGCGGGCCGGCCATCATCCACCGGGCGAGGACGACTTTCTGCTGGTTGCCGCCGGAGAGCGTGGCGACCGATTGCCGCAGCGAAGCGCACCGCAGGTTGAGTTCGTTCGCGGACAGCGCCGTCCGCTCGAGTTCGGCCCGGCGGTCAAGCCAGCCGCGGCGGCTGAATCGCGGCAGCGCGGCGAGCGTCGCATTCTCCACGACGTCCATGCCGAGCACCAGTCCGCTTTTCCGCCGGTCGTTGGTCACGAGGGCCAGGCCCGCCTCGATGGCCTGGCGCGGCGAGGCAACGTGCCGTCGTCGCCCGTCGATTTCCATTTCCACGTCGGCGCGCGATCCGAGCGCCCCGAATATCGCCCAGAGCGTCTTGCTGACGCCCGAGTCCTCCAGCCCGACCAGGCCGAGGATCTCGCCGCGCCGAACCGACAGCGAAATGCCCTCCGCCACCGGGCGTCGGCCTGACGCGGCGCCGCGCACCGTGCAGCGGCGCACGTTCAGAATGACGTCTCCTGCGGCCGGCGCCCGCCGCGGCGCCTGGTCGCCGATGCTGCGCCCGACCATCAGGCGCACGAGTTCACCCGCCGGCAGGTCCGCCGCGCGGCGCGTGGCGACGAGTTTCCCGTCGCGCAGCACGGTAATGCGGTCGGCGAGCGCGTAGATCTCCTCGAGCCGGTGCGTGATGTAGATGATTCCGCACCCCTGCGACCTGAGGTCGGCGATGCGCTCGAAGAGGCGGCGCGCCTCGGGCTCGCTCAGCGCGCTGGTCGGCTCGTCCATCACGATGATCCGTGCATCGAGCGCCAGGGCCTTGGCGATCTCCACGAGTTGCTGCGCCGAGATCGGAAGTGCGCCCGCCGGTCCATGCGGATCGAGGCGCAGGCCGACTCGTTCGAGCACGCGACGCGCGCGGGCGGCTGAGGCGGCGCGATCCATCCACCCCAAGCGGCCCGGCTCGCGGCCGAGGAGGAGGTTGTCCGCGACGGACATGGAAGCGACGAGGGAGAGTTCCTGGTGGATGATCGCGATGCGGTGGTGCGCCGCATCGCGCGGCCGGCGAAACCGCACGGGCCCGCCCTCGATCTCGATGGTCCCGCCATCGGCCGCGAGCGCGCCGCCGAGAATCCGCATCAGCGTGCTCTTGCCTGCGCCGTTCTCCCCGGCGAGGACGTGAACTTCGCCCGCTCGAAGATCGAAGTCGACGTCGCGGAGCACCCGCTGAGATCCGAACCTCTTGCAGATGCCCGACATCTGCAACAGCGGGGCGGCGCGAGACGCGGATCGGGCGGGGTCGGACATCGCCGTGATACTAGAACAGTTCTACTTCAGGCATGGCAGGCGCCGCTGCACGCTCGCCGCTCTGGGTGAGAGTGCAGTGCGGCGGGCAGGCATGCTCGTCCTCGCTGGCGCGTCGGCCCGGTTGCGAGACGCAATGCTGCGGCGCCTGCACATTCGCACACGGCACGCTGACGCGACGCCGTCAGATCTGCCCGCCGAACCGCTCGCGCCCTTCCGCCGTCTCACGAGGCAACGCCCCAGTCCACCCGGCCGGCCGGCCCCGCAGCCTTGGCGCCAGCGCGATCGTCCACGAGACGTTGATCCACAGAATGCCCAGTCCCAGCGCCAGGCCGAAGAGCAGGAACAGCCCGGGAAAGTAGTTGATTGCGCGCGGCGGGGCCGGCGCCACGGGGCCCATGTACCTCAGGTACCCGTCGATCAGCCCCTTGCACCAGAACAGCGCCACGAGAAGAAGCATCCAGAAGTTGATCCAGCCGAATGCGGCACCGACCGGCGCGCCATCCACGGCCGTCCGGTGCGCCGGCGCGAGATGTCGCAGGATGTACAGCAGCGCCGCCCAGAGGATCATCGAGTCGATGCCGAGCATGCTGCCCATGGCGTGTCCGACCACGAAGTGCGTCCCGTGAATGATCGTGTTGACCGGAGGAACGGAGATGATCACCGCCGCGCCGACGTGCAGAAAGGACCAGATCGAGGCGAACAGGACGATGAGGCGCACGCCGCCATCGCCGCGAGCCGCCGGCGCCGATCGAAGGCACGCCAGCACGTTGAGCAGGTACCTGACGACGAAGACCGCCTCGGCGAGGCTGACGATGCAACTGACCCACTTGATGACGTGCGACTGCGGCAGGTGGTAGGTATGGTGCCCGTAGTTCGTGAAACTGTTGAGCAGGCCGAGGAACAGCAGGGCGAAGGCCGTGTTCGAGCGTGCCGGCCCATCGTCCCCGCTCATGCGGCAGGCAAGATAGCCCATGGAGCCGTAGACGAGCAGGTTGAAACTCCCCACGAGCGGACCGTAGGACTTCCACTGCACGGCGACGTCGCGCAAGGGATTGCCTCCGATGCGCTCCAGCAGCCAGGCGTGCCCCTCCGCAAAGGCGACGAGGAAGAGCAGCACGGCGGTGTGCCACATGTAGATGTACACCGGCTTGCGGCGAAGCGACCACCCCTCGACGCTGAAGTAGTTCCAGGCGAAGAGAATCCAGCCGAGGTAGATGGGCACGGACCACGACCAGTGTGCGCCCATGTACTCGCGTCCGGAGAACCGCCCGTTCCACAGGCTGACGATGATGCCGGCGCCGGCGAAGGCCCAGAGGAGCAGTTGCACCTTGAGCCGGAGCATAAACGCCCGCGACGGCTGCTCGACGCGTGAGAAGAGATGAAAGTAGACGACGGTCAAGCCGCCGAGGTAAATCCACGCCGCCGCGAAGGTCGTGTGGAGCGGGCGCAGGTGCTGGAGCGTCAGACCCGCCGAAGGGCGCTGGTCCGGTCGATACCACAGCGCCGCCGCGGCGCCGAACAGGATCGCAAGCGTGGAACAGCACAGCGCGCAGAGCATCAGCGCCGTCAGCGGTCGGCGGCTGTGCGGCGTCAGGGACGCGGATACTCGAACCAAGGAATCGCCGACCAGCGGAACTCCACTCCCTTCTCACGATCCGCGACGAAGGCGCCCAGCGCCGACCGCCGGTCCCTCATCCACTCCAGCGCGTCGATCATCTCCTCCGCCTCGCGCTCGGAGAGATGGGGGAACGCGGGCATGATGCCCTTGCTCTCGAGTATCGCGCGCTTCGCCTCGGTGCGCGAAATGCGCGACAGCATCGCCGTGAGGTCCGGCGCGCCGCGCAGGCCCACCGCAAAGGGGACGTGGCAGGCGCTGCAGGCGTTCGCCCGCACGAGGGCATCGCCACGAAGGACCGCCGGCGGCGCCGAGTCGCCGGACTTCTCGAGATAGTCGGGAACCAGACGCGCCAGATCGGCGTCGCGACGCACGGAGGTCAACTGCGGAATGCTTGCGCCGGTCTGATCGACTTCCGTGAGAAACGCGATGATCGCCTCGCGCTGCCTTTCATCGAAGCCGAAAGCAGGCATCTGCTTGCGCCCCTCGACGAGGACGTCGGTGAAGTCTTCCTCGGGCCGGCGGCTGAGGAGGTTGGTGAGGTCCGGGCCGAGGAATCCGCCGAAGCCGTGAATCTGGTGGCAGACCTGGCAGTTGTTGGCGCGCCAGAGCGACAGGCCCTCTCGCGCCGCCTCGGAAAGCGGCGCCGCGATCTCGGCTTGCCGGGGATCGAAGTAGACCAGCCCGCTCTGCGCGAAGAAAGCGATGATCAACAGGAGGTAGACCCATTGCCGCCAGTCCGCGCCGCGGTCATTCGCGCGTGCCGCTTCACCCTCGGCACTCCGCCCGGCTGCGCCTTTCGGCGGCTCGGCGATCACGGACGCGCTCCGACGGGAACCTCGCTCCCGGTCATCGTCTCGCCCGCGACAGCGCCGGCGCCGGCGCGCTGGTCGAGGGCTTCGAGGATTTTCTCCGGCGTGATCGGCAGATCCTTGATCCAGACGCCGGTGGCGTTGCGGATGGCGTGGGCCACGGCGCCCATGACGGGCAGCGTCGCTCCTTCGCCGATCTCCTTGGCGCCGTAGGGGCCGTTGGGTTCGTAGGAGTCCACGATTCCGCTGAAGATCTCCGGCGCATCCTTGATCGTCATGAGCAGGTAGCCGTGGAGATTGGGGTTGAGTATTCGGCCGCGATCATCGAACTGAACATCCTCCATGACCGCCTCGCCGGCGCCCATGACGATGGCGCCCTCGACCTGGCCGTGCACCTGCTGCGGGTTGATCGGCGTGCCGCAGTCGTGTGAGTCGGTGAAGCGGTCGAAGCGCACCTTGCCGGTTTCGAGATCGACGGTGAGTTCGCAGGCGCAGGTTCCAAAGGAGTAGGCGGGGCTGGTGCCGACGGTGGCGCCCTTGTAGTCGCCGCCAAGCCCGTCGGGGGGCTTGTAGCAGCCGGCCGCGACGAGTGGACCGTTCTTGTTGAAGTACCGCCGGGCCGCCTCCGCCCACTCGATCGAGCGCGTGGGGTCGCCGGCCGCGAAGCAGGCGCCGCCGCGCACGCGAACGTCGGCCTCTTCGCAGCCGAGCAGGCACGCGGCGAAGGGGCGCAGGCGCTCGAGAACGCCTGCACCGGCGGCGGCGACGGCGTTGCCCGCCATCAGCGTCACGCGCGACGAGTAGGAGCCGAGATCGAGCGGACTGATGTCGCTGTCCTCGCTCTTCATGTGAACCCGCTCATGGGGAATGCCCATCGCCTCGGCGGCGATCTGCACGAGGATCGTGTCGCTCCCCTGGCCGATCTCCGCCGCGCCGATCATCAGAAATGCCGCCATGCCGTCCTCGCTCACGCGGATTACGGCGTTGGCGTGGGGGAAGACGGACTTCTTCTGGAAGTGCTCCGGGCCTTTCTCGTACTGGGCCTGGACCTGTCCGCGATAGATGCAGTAGCCGGCGCCGGAGACAAAGCCGCCGCTCGCCACGCCGATGCCGCGTCCCGGCGGGAGTTTGCCGTACTTCTCGCGCCAGCGCGACTCGCGCTCGACCTGGTCGATCGTGGCGCGGAACTCGCACGAGCCGATGTCGAGGTCGTTGACGGTGCGGGTGTCGGGGGTCATGGCGTTGCGGCGGCGAATCTCCATCGGGTCGATGCCGAGGTCCTCCGCGACCATGTTGAGCAGGCACTCGAAGGCGAACCGCGGTTGGGGCACGCCGTGCCCGCGCATGGCGCCGCACGCGGGCTTGTTCGTCATGACGCGGTAGCCGTCGTAGTGATAGACGGGAATGCGGTAGAGCGTGGGGATCATGCTGCCGGCGTAGTAGGCGGTCGCCACGCCGAAACTCGAGTACGCGCCTCCGTCGAGATGGATTTCGCTCTTGAAGGCGGTGATTCGCCCCTCGACATCGACGCCGAGTTTGAATCGCATGTGCTGCTTGTGCCGGCCGCGGTAGTAGTGGAACATGTCCGATCGCGAGAAGACGATCTTCACGGGCCGGCCGGTCATGCGGCTGAGCACCGCCGAGCAGACCTCCAGCGGATTGGTGGCCGCCTTGACGCCGAAGCCCCCCCCCACGCAGGGTCGGATCACGCGGATTCGCCCCAGCGGCATGCGGAAGACGTGCGCGAGCATGTACTGCACGTAGTGGGGCGCCTGCGTCGAACTGTACAGCACGAGCCGCCCGTCGTGCTCCCAGAACGCCACGGCCGCCTGCGGCTCCATCGGACACTGGTAGACGAAGTTGCCCGTAAAGACTTCCTCGCGCACGTGGTGCGAACACGCGAACGCGGACTCCACGTCGCCGAAGTGATGGCTGACGTGCGTGTTGATGTTCCGTTCGTAGCGGTCGTGGACGAGCGGCGCGCCGGGCTTGACGGCATCGAGGGCGTCGAAAACCGCCGGCAGTTCCTCGTACTCGACCTCGATGAGACTGAGCGCCCGACGCGCGGTCGCCTCATCGACGGCGGCCACTGCGGCGACGGGGTCGCCGACGTGCCTTACCTTCGTCCGCGCCAGCACCTCTTCGTCGTAACGTGCCGGCGAGACGCCGTAGGTGTTCTCCGGAACGTCGGCGCCGGTGATGACGGCGAGGACGCCGGGAAGCGCCCGTGCGCGGCTCGTGTCGATCCGGCGGATCAGCCCGTGCGCGATCGGGGAGAAGAGGATCCCGCCGTGGGCCATGTTGGGCAGTGCGATGTCGCTCGTGTAGACCGCGCGGCCGGTGACCTTGTCCGCGGCGTCGACGCGCGCGACGGGCCGGCCCACGGAACACCGGCCCGCGCCGCCGGCTGCGGACGCCTTCGGCTCGTGTCCGTTGGACGGGGGGCGAGTCGTCCGATGATCCGCGCGGGCACTTGTGCATTGATCGCACCGGCCCGTGCAGCGCTCGACGGCGCGGAGAATCGCCGAGTAGCCCGTGCAGCGGCAGAGATTGCCCGAGAGCGCGTGGCGGATCTCGTCGCGGCCGGCGTGCGGGTTGTCCCGCAGCAGCGCCGTGGCGGAGAGGATCATGCCCGAGGTGCAGAAGCCGCACTGGACCGCGCCCTCTTCGACAAAGGCGCGTTGGAGGGGCGAGAGTTCGCCGCCCGCCGCGATGGCCTCGATCGTTTCGATCGTTCGACCTTCGAGGGTTGAAGCCAGCGGGAGGCAGGCGTTCATGGGAGCGCCGTCGATGAGCACGGTGCAGGCGCCGCAGTCGCCTTCGTCGCATCCCTTCTTTGTGCCCGTCAGTCGAAGCGTGTCGCGCAGCACGTCCAGCAGTGTGGCGCCGGGCTGGATGGCGATGGTGCGGGGCTGCCCGTTGACGTTCAGTGTTCGCAGTTCAGTCATGGCCAGGCTCCCGGGCGCGTTGGTGGGCGGCGAGGAAGGCTCGCCGGGTGAGGACGCGAACAAGGCGCCGGCGGAAGGCGGCGCTGCCGCGGACGTCGGAGATCGGCCTTGCTGCGTCGGCGGCGATCTCCGCGGCCTCGTCGAGCGTCCCCTCAAGGCGTCGGCCGCGCAGAACTTCTTCGACGGCGCGCACCGGCAGTGGAACCGGAGCCACGGCGCCGAGCATCAGCCGCGCCGCCTGAACCGCGCCGCCCTCGTCGAGGACGAGCGAGGCGGCAACCGAGGCGACGGCAATCGAATTGCCCTCGCGCAGGGCGAACCGCTCATAGGCGGCGCCGAAGTGCGGCGGAGGCTGGGGCACCAGAACCGCGATGAGCACTTCGTCTTCCCGGCGGATCGTCCGCCGCGGACCGGTGAAGAACTGCTCCAGCGCCGCGGTCCGCTCGCCGCGCGGCGACCAGAGCACGAGCGAGGCGTCGAGCACGCCGAGGACCGGGGGAAGATCGGCGCAGGGGACGGCGGAGGCGATGTTGCCGCCGATCGTCGCCAGATGTCTCACCTGAGGCGAGGCCATGAGCCGGGCCGCCTCGCGCAATGCGGTGAACGGGCCGTCCAGCAGCGGCGAGCGCTCGATCTGCGCGATCGTCGTCATCGCGCCGATGCGCAGGCCTCGCCGTTTCTCGATGCCGCGCAACGACTCGACGCGGTGGAGCGAGACGAGGTGGTCGGCAGTCGTGCGCGCCGACTTGAGGTCAACGAGCAGGTCGGTCCCGCCGGCGAGGAGCCGCGCACGGCCGGAGAACTGCGCCAGAAGTTGCGCCGCTTCGGCGAGGCCGGTCGGCTCGTGAAGTTCACAGGTGATCATCGCTGCCTCGCGGAGTTGAGTCTTTGGCGCCCGTCATGGCCGCGTGGTCGCCGGGTGTGGCCCGGCCCGCGGCCTGGTCGCGCTGCGGTCGCCGCGCCGGATCGCCGAGCGTGCCGAGAAGCCCGGCGAGGAACTGGGCGAAGACCTGGTGCGCGAGGCTCGCCGGCGAGCGGTCGCGCCCGGGGTCGTACCACCGGTAAATCCAGTTGAGCGTGCCGAAGAGGCTCATGGTGGCCACGCTCTCGTCGAGTCCGCCGCGGCCGGAGAGATCAACGCGCGGGTCGGCGCTACGGCCGCCGGGGTTGGCGCGCTCCCGGGCGATGATCCGCGCGACGATGTCCCGCGCGAGGTCGTAGTACTGGCGGCGCACGCGGCGGACCTGCTCATACGCCTCGCCGGTGAGCGAATCGAGTTCATGCGAGCAGACCTTGAGCGTGGCCATGTCGCCGGCGACGTACTGGACGTGGGTGAGAATGAGCAGGCGGAGCTGCTCGACAGGATCGCTCACGCCGCTGATCTTCGCCGTCACTTCGGTGAGCAGTCCGGAGAAGGCGCGGAACTGGATGAGAAAGAGCAGGCGCTCCTTGCTGTCAACGTAGTGGTACATGCCGGCAAGGCCGACGCCCGGCCCGCCGGGGCCTTCCCGCGCGATCTGGCGCATCGTGGCCTTGTGGTAGCCGTGGCGGGCAAAGGCCTCCGTGGCGGCCGCAACGATTCGATCAAGGCGATTCGATGCTCCGTGACGCTCGGCCGCGGCACGCGGTGAGTCGTCCGCGGGAAGCGAATTCCGCCCTCGGCGCGCGGGCACATGGGTGGGCCTGCGGGGGCGGCCGGTTCCGAACGGGTGTTCGACTTCTCGATGCTTCATGGCGTGTGATGCCCCGTGTCGCCCGGCCGCTGACGGCGGGGCTTGACTGGAGTTTCAGATCACTATATCCTATTCACAGCGGCGGACAAGGCGCAGCCGTGGAAGGCGGGTCTTTCACCCCGCCTCGCACTGCGCCGTGCTGGTCCGTCGAACGCGCGTTCGGAAACGCGGCCGCCCTGGAGCCTTTCACCCCTCGTCACGGAGTTGAACCATGAGCCAGTTCCCGACGCGAGATCCCGCATCCCTCGGGCTGCGCGAAGTGCAGTATTCCAAGGGCGACTGGATCGCCCGGATTTCAATCAACCGCCCCTTCAACTTCAACGCCTACAGCACGCCGGCGCTTCAGGAACTCGCCGCGGCCTTCGAAGACGCGAGCCGGGATGACCGCGTCGCCGTCGTCGTCTTCACCGGCGTCGGTCACGACGCGTTCTGCACGGGCGGCGACGTCAAGGAATACCAGAAGTCCTACACCCAGCGCCCGCGCGACTACTGGAAGTACATGTCCTGCTTCAAGGCCTACATCGAATCCATCACGAATTGCGCCAAGCCCGTCATCGCGCGCCTCAACGGCATGGCAGTCGGCGGCGGCAACGAAAGCCAACTCGCCTGCGACCTCGCCGTCATGAGCGAACACACGTTCGTCGCCCAGGTCGGCACCAGCGTCGGATCGGTGGCGTGCGGCGGATCGACGCAGTGGCTCACCGTCCACGCCGGCGACCGCCGCGCCCGCGGCATTCTCTTTCTCAACCAGCGATACCCGGCCTTCACGTCGCTTTCGCTCGGACTCGTCAACGCCGTCGTTCCCACCGTCAAAGGCCCGGACGGACAGTTCATCACGAAGTTCACGCAGGGCCGGTCCTTCCTCGCCGACTGGAACACTGATCCCTGGGAGAACTCCTTCGAGCGCCGGGCGACGCCCGACGAAATCCGTAAGGCGCTCAAGGGGGCCGACGGCTACTCCATCGACCTTCGCCTGCTCGACGAGACGGTCAACAACCTCTGCGGGCAGATCGTCAACAAGTTCGCCGAGTGCACTCGCTACACCAAGGCGCAGGTGAACTTCTGGAAGGACCTGGCCTGGCATGCGACGGCGGGACACGCGCGCGACTGGCTCTCCATCCACTACACCAGCCTCGAACCCTACGAGGGAATGACCGCTTTCGTCGAGAAGCGAAAGGCGGACTACGTCGGCATGCGGCAGCGGGCCGCCGATCCTGAGGGTTCGAGCGAGTTTCTCTGGGGACCGTACGCCCTCGAGTGCGTCGCCTGCGGGGCCAAGGGACTCCCTGCGTTCTTCGATCATTGCGGCAAGTGCGGGGCGCCCCTTGACGACGGGCGTGCGGCCCAGGCCGCGCCCGAACCGGCCGCGGCGAAGGGCTGATCGAATCAACGACCTCGATCCGAGGCTTCGGCGCGGCCTCGGGTCGTTCATTGCTCAGCGCCTCGGGCGGTTGACATGGCGCAGTCGCGACGAGCACTGGTGACCGGGGGAAGCAGCGGCATCGGCCGTTGCGTCGCCGAGACTCTCGCCCGGCGCGGCTGCCGCGTCGGCATCCTGCACCTCGATCCGCCGGAGCAGGGGCAGGCCGCGGCGCAGGAGATTGAATCTCGCTCAGAGGGCGCGGCGGAAGTCTGGGTTCGACGCTGCGATGTCGCCGACTCCGGCGCGGTCGCCGCCGCGTTTGACGGCTTCCTCGGGCGCTTCGGCGGACTGGAGATCCTCGTCAACGCCGCCGGGCTTTTCCGCGACACCGTCATCTGGAAGATGACCGATGCCCAGTGGCGCACGGTGATCGAGGTCAACCTGACGGGCGCGTTCAACTGCGCCCGCGCCGCCGCGCCCGTGTTGCGAGAGGGCGGATGGGGCGCGATCGTCAACGTCACGAGCATCAACGGCCTGCGCGGAAAGTTCGGCCAGTGCAACTACGCGGCCTCGAAGGCCGGGCTCATCGGCCTGACCAAGTCCCTGGCGCGGGAACTGGCGAAGTTCAACGTCACCGTCAACGCCGTCGCGCCGGGGATGATCGACACCCCCGCCACCGCCGCGCTCCCCGCCGACGTCCGCGCCCGCTCCGTCGAGGAGATTCTCCTCGGGCGCATCGGACGGCCGCAGGACGTCGCCGACCTCGTCGCGTTCCTCTGCTCCGACGAGGCGCGATTCATCACCGGAGAAGTCATTCGAGTGGACGGAGGGCAGTACCTGTGAGCGGCAAGACCCATCAGCCCGCGGGTGTGTGCGGCGAGTTCGTCCGGATCAGCCAGTCCGAGGGTGTCCGCACGATCACGCTCGATCGGCCGCCTCTCAACGTGCTCAACCTCGCCATGCTCGGCGAGGTTGCGGCAGCGCTCGAAGCGGCGGTCGGCGACGAGTCGCTGGCCGCGATTGTCTTTCGCGCCTCGGGCAGGACGTTCAGCGCCGGGGTGGACGTCGCGGACCACACGGCCGACAAGGTGGTCGGGATGATCGAGACGTTTCACCGCGCCTTCCGCCTGCTCGCCTCGACCGATGCGCTGACCGTCGCGGCCGTGCAGGGCGCAGCGCTGGGCGGCGGGTGCGAACTCGCCTGCTTCTGCGACGTCGTGCTCGCTTCGGAGCGAGCGAAGTTTGGCCAGCCGGAGGTGAAGGTCGGCGTCTTCCCGCCCGTGGCCGCGACGATTCTCCCGTGGCGCGTGGGCGTCGGCCGGGCGGTCGAGATCAACGCGCTGGGCGAGACGATTGACGCGCGCGAAGCGCACCGCATCGGCCTGGCGTCGCGCGTCTTCGCGGCTGAGGAATTCGAGGGCAAGGTCGATGAGTACATCGCTGCCGTCGGACGTCTCTCGCGCCCCGTTGTGAGGCTCGCCAAGCGGGCGACGGTTGAGCCGTTCCGCGCGGGTCTGCTGGCGCACCTCGAAGAGGCGGAGCGGATCTACCTCGGCCAACTCATGAATCTGAGGGACGCCCACGAAGGCCTCTCGGCATTTCTCGAGCGGCGCACGCCGACCTGGTCGCATGCATGATGAAGGAGCGGACGATGGGTCAGATGATGAAAGCAGCGGTGTTTCACGGTCCGGAGCGCGGGCTGGTCGTGGAGGACGTGCCGGTTCCGGCCGTCAGGGCGGGCGAAGCGCTCATCAAGGTTGCGGCGTGCGGGGCCTGCCACACCGACCTGCACTACATCGAGCACGGAGTGCCGACGTTCAAGAAGCCGCCGATCATCCTCGGCCACGAGGCGTCGGGAATCGTCGAGGAAGTGGGCGCCGGCGTCACGAATGTCCGCAAGGGGCAGCGCGTGCTCATCCCCGCCGTGCTCACCT
>CAADHA010000126.1 GCA_900696685.1 uncultured Planctomycetota bacterium | reverse complement strand
TATTGCTGGCGTAAGCGAGAGACCCCCGGAAGACCACCGGGTTGATAGGCCGCATGTGTAAGGGTCGAAATACCTTCAGCAGAGCGGTACTAACGGTCAAAGGCCTGGTCAGGCCGACCCGCGCCCGTGTCACGCTCCCTGCCTCAGTGAGGCCTGCCTCGTTGCAGCCCTCCCTCAGCGCAGGAGTGACCGGAGCCGGAAGGCCGCACGCCCATCGCGTGCAAATGGTCATCCGCGATTTCGTTCTTCGATGATGCGCGTTCTCAACTCTCTTCCTTGTCACTTCGTCCGGTCGGGCCGAAAGGCCCGGCCGGTGCATTGTCGGTGACCAAAGGTCTGGGGCCACACCTGTTCCCATCCCGAACACAGCAGTTAAGCCCAGGCCGCCGATGATACTGCTCAGCGGGAAAGTAGGTCATTGCCGACGCTTCAGCCCCGTCGCCCTAAAGGCGACGGGGCTGTTTCATTCGACCTCCAGCCCAGGCGACCCGGGCGGGTGGGAAGTCGCCAAGGGCCGGCGCCGCTGCGGCGAATCGCCGGGGAAATCTGCCACGGCCTCCGGACTTTCCCCGCGCGGCCGAATCTGGTACCATGCACCATGATCGACGACGCGGACCCGCCGTCACGGACTGGACCCGTCCCGCCGCCTTCGCCTCCGCCGGCAGCCAGGCACGAGGCGAGGGGTCGAACCGATCCCGTCACCGGCCTGGAAGCCTACAACGTCGTCAGCGACACGATCATCGGCATCAACATCAGGCCCTGGGACAATCTGGCGCAGTTGCTCGCCGTGGTGGTCGGTCTGTCGCTTGGCGTGGGCGCCGGGGCCCTGCTCTCGCCGCGCGACCGCATCACGGGCGCAGCTGTCGGCGGCGTGTGCGGGCTGATCGCCGGCCTGCTGCTCAGCGGAGTGGCGCTGATGATCTACCGCGCCTTTCGCCACGCGCGCGGCCGGCACGACTGATCCTCGGCCTTGCGCAAGTGATCCAGCAACTGGCGGCGAGATCCCGCAGATGCCACGCCGGTCCTTGCCGCAGGCGAGCGGTTCCGGAGACCAGCATATCCCCAGCAGAGGGTGTCACGAGGGGCGGGAAATCACCCTGTTCCGCAGAATCCCGCTCCTGTTCGACGAGAATGGGCGGCGAAGTTCCAATGGTGCACTATTCTTAAGATGCAGCGCATCGAGAGGCAGCGTTCGCGCGGCGCTGATCGCTGCGCGGCGCCGCCCCGGCGCCCTTCGGAGTGGAGAGCCATGAGAATGCGAATTCCAGGTCTGTGCATGACGGTTGTCTCATTTGCATTGCTTCCTCGAATCGCGTCGGCGCAGATTGTCTACGTCGACAAGGATGCGACCGGGAACAACACCGGCGTCGACTGGGCCAATGCCTACACCTCGCTCCAGACGGCGCTCCAGGCGGGCTGGGGGATTGAGGTCTGGGTCGCGGAAGGGACCTATTGCCCCGCGCCTCCGCAGGGCAGCGCCGCAGAAACTTTCACGCTGCGCAACAACCTCGGCATCTACGGCGGGTTCTCCGGCGTCGAGACGCATCGCGCGCAGCGCGATCCGGCGACACACGTCACGATTCTCAGCGGCGACCTCAACGGCGACGATCTGCCCAACTGGGTCAACATGACGGAGAACACCGACCACATCATCACCGCCGACGGCGTGAACAGCACGGCGGTTCTCGACGGTTTCACGATCAGGGCCGGCCGCTGCACGCAGTCTTCCGGCGCGGGGCTTCAGATTGTCGGCGCTTCGCCCGTCATCTCGCAGTGCAAAGTCACGGGTAACATCGCCGACTTCAGTCCCGGCGCCGGGTGCGTGATCATCGGCGGCTCGCCGCGCTTCGAGGCGTGCGAGTTCACGGGCAACTATGTCTGGCTTTCGCGCGGCGCGGGCGCGTACATCGCCGCCGGCAGCAGCCCGACGTTCGCCGATTGCTTCTTCTCGAGCAACACTGTGCACGGCGGGGGCGCGGCGGTGGCCGACGGCGCGGGCATGTTCATCGAGTTCGACGCCCCGACCACGATCGAGCGGAGCACCTTCACCGGTAATGTCGCCGAGCCGAACTATCCGTTCTACTCGAACGGCGGCGCGATCTGCAGTCTCGGCCAGGGTCTGACCATCACGCAAAGCGATTTCGTCGGCAACCGGGCGGATACAGGCGGCGCCCTGTGGATCGGCCGGCCGGCGCGCCTCGAGAACACCCGCTTCACCGGCAACAAGGCGCTGGTCGGCGGAGCGATTGTCAACTTCGTCGCCGCAGGCACGCTCGTCGTTGGCTCGACTTTCAGTTTCAACGACGCCGAGGACGGCGGGGCCGTCTCCAACTCCACCAACGGCGTCATCGAGTTTCACAACTCCATCCTCTGGGGCAACACGGGCGTCGGCGAGACGCGCTTCAAGCAGCAGGTTCACAACGCCGGTGGCACGGTCGCCTTCGCCTACTCGTGCATCGAGGGGGTCTTCGAGCGCATCCCCAACGAGGATCCGCCCAACCCGCGGAGCTACCCCGGCTGCATTGATGAGAATCCGATGTTCGTCGATGCCGACGGATCTGACAATCGCGGCGGTACGATGGACGACGACTTCCGCCTGCGCCCCGCCTCGCCGTGCATCGACGCGGCCGACAACGCGCGCTTCCTGCCCGGCACACAGGTCGACCTCGACGGCTCGCCTCGCTTCGCCAACGACCTCGGCATGCCCGGCACCGGCGAAGGCGGTGCGCTGACGGCCGATCTCGGATGCTACGAGTTTCAGGGACGTACGACGGGATTCGTCCTGACGCGTCCGACGCCCGGCTGGGCCAATGCGAGCAACACGTGGCGCGCGGGCGGCGTCGCACCGGGAAGGCCGGTGTACTTCGTCTACGGCTTCGACGGCGGGAGCACCAGCGTGCCCGGCTGCCCCGGCGTTTCAGTGACGATCCGCCAGCCGACCATCATGGGCAGCGCACGCGCCGACGGCCAGGGCGAAGCGGCAATCACGCGCATGGTGCCCGAGGCGGCGGCGGGCCGGTACATCTATTTCCAGGCGGTTGATCGGGCCACGTGCCGAGTGAGCAACCGCATTCTGCGGCTGTTCTGACCGTCGCGAAGCAAAGAAGCCGGCTACGATCGCGGCATGCATCGCTCGTGGCGACGATTGCTTGCGCTTGTCTCGGCCGCGCTATTGCCCGCAGGGGCGAGCGCCCAGAGCGACATTGACGGCGTCGCATCGACGCGCCACACCGTCGGCGGCAACGAGCGGCAGTCCTATTTCCTCATCAACGCCGCGCCGACTGAACCGGCGCCTGAGAACGGCTACGGGCTGCTCGTCGTCCTGCCCGGCGGCGACGGCAGCGCCGAGTTCAATCCCTTCGTGCAGCGGATCGCCATGTACGCGGCGCCGGCCGGCTTTCTGGTCGTTCAACCCGTCGCACCGAGATGGGCCGAAGATCAGTTCATCATCTGGCCGAGCGAACGCGCGCCCGTCAAGGACCAGCAGTTCACGACGGAGCAGTTCATCGCGGCAGTGCTTGACGACGTGCGCGCTGCCCACGAGGTTGACGAGGATCGTCTGCTGCTGATGGGCTGGTCTTCGAGCGGTCCGGTGGTGTACAACATGCTCTGTGCGGAGCAGACGCCCTTCGACGGCTTCTACGTCTGCATGTCCGTGTTCAAGCCCGATCAGATGCCGCCGATCGAGAATGCGCGGAGCCGGCGCGTTGTGATCGAGCACTCGCCGGATGATCGCACTTGCCCGCCCGACCTCGCGGAGAAGGCGCGCGACGACCTGACGGCTGCCGGCGCGAAAGTCCGCTTCGTGACCTATGCCGGCGGACACGGGTGGCGCGGCGCGCTGTATCCGCGCATGAAGGCGGCTTTCGCGTTTCTGCTCGACCGGGCAGGGCGGTGACGGAGGCACAACCGGTCGACAAGGATGAGGGCTCAGGTGCGCCCCGCCTGATTCAATGATCCTGAATCGGCACTGCGGCCCAGGCATGCCAGAGCAAGTCAGGCCGGAGTCTTACAATACCGATGTCGTCCCACTGGTTCGGGAGGGTCTGCGATGGGCAGAGGCTGGTTCAGGAACGCGTTCGCTGTCGATCCGCCCGGGCCGGTCGAGCCGACCGAGCAACAGAAGCCGGTCGTGGAATGGGTCTGCCTCGAGATCGCGCGTCGGCGCCTGACCACGCCGGGCCTGATGTTTCTCGAGATGACGCGGCCGCTGAACTACATCGCCGCCCAGACCATGCACTTCTTTCAGCCCGGCTTCTGGGCCATCCTCCGCCAGCAGTCGTACGAGAACTACACTCACTTCTCCGAGTTTCTCGAGAAGCGCGGCTCGATGGACTACATCATTCAGCGCATCGAGCAGATCGAGGCCGAGGCAGAGCAGCGCAAGAAGTCGCCGGAAGCGAAGCCGCCGCCCCCTGATGTCAGCGCGTGATCACTCCATCAGGCGGAGTCGGCCCAGGCGCTTGCGCTGAAACTCGCAGAAGTAGATGTCGCCCGTGGAGCGGTCGATGGCGATGCCGGTCGAGGCGTTTACGGCGTTTGCCGGAAAGTGCCCCAGCGAGGGAAGACGCACCACGTGCCGCCCGTCCGCCGTGATGAAGCCGAGCGAGGCGTCCGTGGCCGTCTCCTTCGTCGCGTCCTGCGTGAACCACAGGCGTCCGCGACCATCAAACGCGATCGAGTGCACCGTCTGATCGCGCAGATCGGCGTCAGGTACAACCCACTCGCGGATGCAGGGATTGCGGCCCTGGGCGTCGAGCGACCGGCAGGCCGGATCAAGCAGGCGGCTCACGTTGAAACTGCCGATCGTGCTGTCGAAGTACTCGTTGAAGACGATGTCGCCGGTGGCTGACTCGACGATCTGCCACGGCCCCGAGCCGACGAGCCAGACCGGATCGCCCAGGCCGATGGCGGGCGGCAGCGGGTACTCGATCACCCGCCCCGTGTCGGGGTCGAGCACGCCGATACGGTTGCCCCAGAAGGCCGTGTACCACACCAGGCCGCGCCGATCGACGAGGAGATGCGCCGGCTGAAGGGAACGTTCCGGCAGGCGATAGACACGATAGCAGTCGTCCGTCGGCTGGCCCTCCTCGCAGATCTGATGCAGCAGCGGCCGGCTGAAGTCGAAGTGATTGTCGAATGGAATCCGCTCGGGATCGAAACTGGCGATCTTCGGGCCCGCCTCAAGGCCGCCCTGCGCCACCCACATCCGCCCGCGCCGCGCATCCCACGCCAGGCCGATGATCTCGTTCCAATCGCCGGGCATGTTGTACACGCGCCACTCCTGACCTGGCGGCGCTTCCGGGTCATAGCGGACAATGCGGCTGTGATTGGGATGCTCACCGGAATACAGGTACCCGCCTCCTTGCGTAAACCACACCTTGCCCTGCGGATCGACGATGACATCTTCGCCGAGCACGCTCGTCTGCGTTCGGTGGTCTCGGAAGATGGTTGAGGCGAACGGTCCCGGATCGGGCGGTCGCGGAATCGCCAGCCCCTGCACGACGCCGGTGCGTGGATCGAAGTGCTGGAACTCGCGATGAAACTCCTGATTGATCCACACCTGCGAGTCATCATCAACGGCGATGGAGAGAGGCAGCGCGTTGGTGTTGGGGGTCGGCGGAATGTCGAACCACTCGTAGTGATAGACCTCCACGATCGCCGGTGGGCTGGTGCCCTGCGGCGTGCGGACCCGGAGCGCTCCGCTGCGGGCCGCCGCATCCACCGCGAGAACGATCTTCGTGTCTTCCCAGTGCAGAATGGAGTCGGAAGTAGACGGAATGGTGGATCGCTGCTCGCCGATGCGGATGATCAGGCTGGTACCGGGACCAGGCCCGCCGAAGCCATTGCCCTTGATGGTGAGAGGTGCTTCGCGAAGCGCTCCGAGGATCGGCGAGGCGATTCGCGGTCCGGCGGCGAAGGTCGAGGCTGCAACTGCGACGATGGCGGCGGCGAGGTGCATCATGCCCAATTATGACCTCTTCGGCCCGTGAAGCCATCACGGAATCGCCGTACACGGGCGGTCTCGCGCCGTTTCGCGCATTTACTCGCGCGTCCGCGGGGCCGGCGCGAGCAGCAGGCGCAGGCCGTTGGCGACCACAAGCAGCGTGCCGCCCTCGTGTCCGAGCACGCCCAGGGAGAGGTTTACCCAGCCCGCGAGCGTGCCGACGATGAGCAGGATGATCGCTCCGATGGCGAAGGTGAGATTGGCGATGATCGTCCTCCGCGTGCGACGCGCGAGGCGCACGGCCCATGTGACGGCCCGCAGGTCCTCATTCATCAGCACGACGTCCGCGGTCTCCAGCGCCGCGTCGGAGCCGATGCCGCCGATGGCGATGCCGGCATCGCTCGCCGCAAGCGAAGGCGCATCGTTCACTCCGTCGCCCACGACGGCGACACGGCCGTGCTCTGCTCGCATGCGCTCGACGTGCTCGAGTTTTTCGTCGGGCCGGAGTTCGGCGTGATGGCCGTCGAGGCCGAGGTGCTCGCTGAGGCGCTGCGCGACGCCCTGCACGTCGCCGGTGAGCATGACGATCGGCCGGATGCCGAGTTCGTGAAACTCACGGACCATCGCCTCGCCTCCGGGCCGCGGCTCATCGCGCAGCACGAAGACGCCCGCCTGGTCGCGCCACGCCAGCGCCACCGCGAGACTGCCGCGGTCGTGCAGAGCCTCCATCACCTCGTGCACGCGCGCGTGCAGGCAGATGGGCATGATCTCGCGCACGTGGGGAAAGCGTCCCAGGCGCACCTCTGAGC
Source organism: uncultured Planctomycetota bacterium (assembly GCA_900696685.1). Taxonomy (GTDB): domain Bacteria; phylum Planctomycetota; class Phycisphaerae; order Phycisphaerales; family UBA5793; genus UBA5793. Next base: position 4,979 of record CAADHA010000126.1, on the reverse strand, counting down.
CTTCGTACACGCCTGACACGCCCAGGCCCGGCTGGAATGCCTGTCTCTCGCAGAAGATCGGCGCCGCGCCGCGCCGCTGCGCCTCGTCGATGATCGCCTGCGCGAAAGGGTGGGTGGACCCGTGCTCCAGCCCGGCCGCCAGGCCCAGGAGCGTCTGCGAATCCGACCACGCCACCGGATGCACCTGCTGAAGGCGCGGGCGGCCCATCGTCAGCGTCCCCGTCTTGTCCAGCGCCACGCAATGGAACGAGGCGAGGCGTTCGATCGATTCGCCCCCCTTGAAGAGCACGCCGGCGCGGGCGGCGCGGCTGATGCACGAGAGCGTCGCCGTCGGCGTGGCGATGATGAGCGCGCAGGGACTGGCGACGATCAGCAGCGTGATCGCCGTGTACGCCGCGCTCGACCACTCCCTTTCCAGCGCGAAGCGCAGCACGACAAGCGTAACGACGCACAGGACCAGCACGCTGACGCTGTAGGGCATCGAGAGGCGGTCGATCAACTGCTGCACCGGCTGGCGCCTCTCCTGCGCGCTGAGCACGAGGTTGAGCACGCGCTGGAGGCTCGAATCGGACGAGTGCCGCGTCACCCGAACTTCGATGGGGTGGCCCTCGTTGATCGTACCGGCGAAGACTTCATCACCCTCGGCGACCGCGCGCGGCCGCGACTCGCCCGTGAGCGACGCCTGGTTGAGTTCCGTCGCCCCCGACGCCACGACGCCGTCAGTCGGAACGCGCTCGCCCGGCCGAACAAGGATCGTCTCGCCGACGACTGCCTCCTCGGGGCGAATCGGCGTCCACTGCCCGTTGCGCTGCACGAGCGTCTCGGTGGGGATCATACGGTTGAGGGCGGTCACGGCCGACGTGGTGCGCTTCATCGCGAGGTCTTCGAGCGCGCCGGAGAGGACGAAGAGAAACAGGAGCAGCGCGCCTTCCTCGGGATGGCCCAGCCACGCCGCCAGCAGAGCGCCCACCACCATCAGCACGTCGATGTTGAACTCGAGATTGCGGATCGCGTCGATCGCTGCACGCCCGCCGTAGACCAGCCCGATGGCCAGGCTGATCCACACGAGCCACTCGCCGCCCGTCCTCGGCAGCCGCAGGCCGGGGACTTCCAGAGCGTCGCGGCCCGGCCCGCCGCCGCCTGCGCTCGCCCACCTAATCAGCGCAAAGCCGATTGCCAGAAACGCGCCCGCGAGCACGGCCGCGATGAGTTCATGGCTGCCGGCGATGCGCGTGTGCCAGGCCGGCGATCTGAGCACGGGTTGGTCAGGCGCAATCAGCGGCGTCACGCCCAAGTGTACTCGGCGGGAACGCACGAAGGGATTGATTCCTTTGCTTTCCACCGATTCCAGGCAGTTCCGCCGCGGACTCCCGCTCGGATGCGCACTGTGCCGATATTATTCGATCTGTTCCGGCGGCGCCGGCCTACGCAATTCAGCGAACTGCGAGGCTGCCCGCCGCACGAGAGGAGGTACGCCTTCGTGGCTTCCAACGGCATCAGGCGCATCGGCGTGCTCACCGGCGGGGGCGACTGCCCCGGCCTCAACGCCGTCATCCGCGCCGTCACCAAGACCGCCATCATGAACCACGGCGTTCAGGTCTTCGGCATCGAGGACGGGTTTCTCGGCCTCGTGCAGAACCGCATCAAGGAACTCCGGCCCGAGGACGTCTCGGGCATCCTCACCGTCGGCGGGACCATCCTCGGCACCTCCAACAAGTGCAATCCCGCCCGCTACTGCACCGGCACTGACGAGCGCGGCCAACTCATCTTCAAGGATGTTACAGACCGCTGCATGGACCACCTCCGGCACTGGCGCCTCGACGCCCTCGTCGTCATCGGCGGCGACGGCACGATGAGCTGCGCCAAGGACTTCATCCGGCGCGGCATCAACTGCATCGGTGTCCCCAAGACCATCGACAACGACCTGATCGGCACGGACATCACCTTCGGCTTTCAGACCGCCGTCGAGACCGCGACGTGCGCCATCGACCGCATTCACACGACGGCCGCCAGCCACCATCGTGCGATGGTCGTCGAAGTCATGGGCCGGAATGCGGGGTGGATCGCCCTGCACGCCGGCGTCGCGTCCGGCTCGGACGTCATCCTCCTTCCCGAGATTCCCTTCGACTACGACGTGATCTGCGCGTTCATCGCCCAGCGCCACCTGCACCACCGCAGTTGCACGATCGCGTGCGTGAGCGAGGGAGCACGGCCGGTGGGCGGCAAGCAGGTGGTCAACCATCTCGATCCCACCAGCCCCGATCCCGTGCGCCTCGGGGGCATCGGCAAGGTCGTTGCCGAAGAGATTGAGAGGCGCACCGGCGCCGAGAGCCGCGTCACCGTGCTCGGGCACGTGCAGCGAGGCGGGACGCCGATCCACTCGGATCGCCTGCTGGCGACGCGCTTCGGCTACCACGCGATCGAGTTGCTCATGGGCGGGGCGCGGAACCGGCTCGTGGTGATGCGCAACCACCAGGTGACGGACATCGATCTGCTCGATGCAGCCGACAAGCAGCGCCTTGTGCCCCTCGACAGCCCGCTCCTTGCCGCCGCGCGGGCGGTGGGCACCTGCTTCGGCGACGCGCCAGTCGAGTAGGTCGGGCCCGCCGCTTTGGGCGCGGCCCGGCAGCAAGGCGGGAACCCGCGGAAGGTAGACGTCATTCCTCATCGGCGTCGAATTGGCGGGCGGGCGCCGAGCCATGGCCCGACCTGCCGCTTGACGGGGGACACGCGGCGGCAAGGATGATCCATGCAGCACATGCGAACACTGCCCGCGCTCGTCGCTGTCCTTCTCCTCGCCTCGTGTGCGCCGCGCACGGCGCCTCCCGATGCAGAGGCGCCGCCGGCGGAACGGATCGAAGGATGGTCCCTGCTGGGCCGGCCTCTGGTCCGGCCTGATCTGCCGCGCGCCGTGCTCGCCGTGCGCATCGAGGAATACGCCGATGCGCTCCGCGCCTTCGAGGCGGACCCGGAAAGCGAAGAGGCGGCGATCTGGCTCGGCCGCCGCACCGCCTACCTGGGCCGGTACAACGAGGCGGTGCGAATCTACTCTGAAGCGCTGGCGAAGCATCCCGACAGTTACCGCCTCCTGCGACACCGCGGACATCGGTGGATCACGCTGCGGCAGTTTGATCGGGCCGTCGCCGACCTCTCGCGCGCCGCGCGCCTCGCCGCGGACCATCCTGACGAGATCGAGCCCGACGGCCTGCCCAACGCGCGGAACATCCCCACGAGCACAGTGAAGTCAAACATCGAGTACCACCTCGGCCTGGCGCACTACCTGCGCGGCGAGTTCACCGCCGCCCGCGACGCCTGGCAGCGCTGCCTCCCGCATTGCCGCACGAATGACATGTTCGTCGCCACGTCCTACTGGCTCTGGCTCGCCCTGCAGCGCCTCGGCGAAGGAGACTCGGCCGCGCACTACCTCAGCGCCTTCAACGCGGGCACAGAAGTCATCGAGAACACTGCCTACCTGCGCCTGATCCTGCTCTTCAAGGGCGAGATCGCGCCCCAGTCCGGCGACCCGCTCGCGCCGCCTGGCGCTGACCTCTCATCCGTGGACGCGATGACCTATGCCTACGGCCTTGGCGCATGGCACCTGGTCAGCGGCCGCCGCGACCGGGCGATGGAGATCTTCAACGACATGATGTCGGCTGAAGACGCCTGGCCCGCCTTCGGCTCCATCGCCGCCGAAGCGGAACTCGCGCGGAACCGCCGGCGGCGCTGACTCAAGCGCCACCCTTCCGTAGTCACAACTCACTTAAATGTGTGCACGACCACGTTGCTCGTGAGGCAGGTCGTGCGCTGCAGGGCCTGGATGAGGATGGTCCGGCCACGCGCCTGGGCGGGCACGAAGCGCGCGAAGACGGCGTTGCCTTCCGTGTCGGCAATCACGCGGCCCATGTAGACCGGGCTGTCGATGTTAATACTGATGCTGCCGCAGCCGGGGATGGGGAACTCGCCGGGCGCGAGGCCGTAGACGAAGTGGACCACATCCGCGGGGCGCAGGCCCGTGATGTGCCATTCGTTCACTTCGCCGGCGCGGCCGGGAACGGGCGGATCGAGGATCGGCGTCGGGCACACGTTGGCGTAGAACTGCACCCACACCCCGTCGGCGGGCGGATTGCCGAGGTGAGTGAGGAAGTCGGCGACGACCGTGCCGATCCGCGCCTCTCGCTCGAGCACGACGAAATCATCGGCGAACTGGCCGTCCCAGATGATCCCGTACACGCCGCGTCCGCTGATCATGTTGGTGTAGCCGTTGTCGTAGGTCTGCTCGTCGGCCATGAAAAGCGTGCGGTGGATCACGCGGCCTTCCGTCGTCACGACCTGCATCCCGGCATCGCCTGGTTGGGTCACCCCTCGCATAGGGTTCCAATCCCACGCGTGTCCCAAGTCGGAGTAGCGCCATCGGTGCTCGTAGGCGCCATGCTTGAAATGGGAGTCACCTCCGCCAAGGAGGTCGTAGTCCCAGATCTGGTAGAACACGTCGCCGAATGGACCCAAGTCCATTGGCTGGGCGTTGACCCACCACACCCCGCGCGGCAGGACAATGCCGGATGCGGAGAGATCAACGGTCAGGCGCATGCCGTAGAAACGGCCGAAGACCTTGTCTGCAAAGGGAGTTACATTAACCTCCTGTGCGTTCGCCTGGTAGGTTACGATCGCCGTATTACCAAATGGCCGACACTCCTGAACTTGGGCGCGAGCGGAGCCAATCGAAAGGGTAAGACCCACCCCGACCAGCACCACCCGATTTTTGTGGCAACCGCGACTTGACATACGACCCTCCTCCACCTGTCCCTAGGCCCTGTCTGAAAACCCATTGATCTGCCGATGATATGTGTGGGCAGCATGGAGGCCGCTGAGTTTGACATGGAGGTCACTGCACATGAAACGCCACGAGCTCACGGATGAGCAGTGGGATCTGATCGAACCGCTGCTGCCGCGATCGCGGGCCAGGACGGGTCGCCCGGCGC
>CAADHA010000125.1 GCA_900696685.1 uncultured Planctomycetota bacterium | reverse complement strand
TTAGTCCTTTGAAGATCTGTCCCATGCTCACCTTGTCGCCGACGATGCCCTTGACGACGAACGCATTCATGCCGACCGGAGGCGAAATCAAGCCGATCTCTACCCACTTCACCACGAACACCCCGAACCAAATCAGACTAAACCCGGTGTCCTTGACGAGTGGCAGGAAGATCGGAACGGCCAGCAGCATCATGCCCAGCGAATCGACGAACATTCCCAGGATCAGAAAGACGATCGACATCACGAAGAACAGGAGATACGGATTGTCTTTCGCGAAACCAATGGCCTCCGCAATCATGTCGGGCGTGCCCGTGATGGCCAGGTATTTCGAGAACACGACGGCGCCGAGCACGATGAAAAAGATCATGCTGGTCATGTGCAAGGTGTTGCGGATGCTCACAACCATAATGGACCAGGTCAGGCGCCGCATACCGAGTGCAATCACGATGGCCGCCAAGCAACCTAGCGCCGCCGCTTCGGTCGCGGTGGCGAGACCGGAATAGATCGTACCGACCACCGCCGCCACCAGCACCGGCAGTGGCCAGACGGTCAGCAACATCCTGACGCGTTCGCCGAACGGCACTTTCACTGCAGCGTCATCGCGCGGGGCCAGGCTCGGATCGATCTTGCATCGGATGATGACCAACGCCGCGTAGGCAACGGCGGTCAGCACCCCGGGCACGATCCCCGCAAGCAGCAGGTCACCGATCGAGACTTCGGCGATCAAGCCATAGATGATCAGCAAGATACTCGGCGGAATCAGCGAACCGAGCGTGCCCGAGGCGGCGACGACTGCGCAGGCAAGTCCCGGCTGGTAACGCGCCCGCAGCATTTCCGGTATAGCGAGTTCGCCCATGGCGGCCGTGGTTGCCAGCGACGATCCTGAGGCGGCAGCGAAGCCGGCCGCCGACAGGTTCGTCGCCACGGCCAGGCCGCCGGGAATACGGACCAACCAGACCCGTGCGACCGCATACAGGCTGGCAACCAGACCGCTGCGGGAGCTGATCGCCCCCATGAAGATGAACAGCGGGATCGCGGACAGCTCCCAACTGGCGACGAAATCGAAGGTGAGCGTTCCAGCCGCCCCGATCATGGGGTCGAAACCGAGCACGGCGTAGAGACCGACCATCGCCACGGAACCCAGCGCGACGGCAATCGGCACGCGCAGCGCCAGCAGGACGATCAGCGCCACCATGCCGGCGATACCGTAGATTTCAGGCATGCGCCATTCCCTTCCGAGCTTGCAGGCCAACACAGGTTTGCGCGGGACATCCGCGTGCACGATGGAAGTCTCTGAACGGGCCCGCCGCGCCGTTCCTCGAAGCAATGACCAACCTGGTCCCGAATGGAACCCGAGTCACAGCTTCAGTCTCCGGGAAAAAATCATGTAGATCGTCGTGATCAGAAAGCCCAGGAGCCCGATCGCCAAAAACCAGCGCGATGGCCAGATAACGAGGTCGAACTTGAACAGTCGGTAGGACTCTCTGATCTCGAAGGCGTCCATGGCGGCAAGCAGACAGCCCCACGCCAACAGCGATGCATAGATCGCGGTGAAAACAAGCGCGCACCAATCGAGCACCGCTGTTGCGCGCGGACTCATCCACTGCGTAAAGACCTCGACGATGATATGTTCCCGCTCGGCCTGCACGACACCCAGCGCGAGCGCTGCCAAGGCAACCATGTAGTAGAACTTGGAGATCTCGACACTGCCGTCGAAACCAGTGTCGAACAAGGTCCGTGACACTGCCACCAGCCCGATCTGTGCGGTCATCAGCAACAGGATCAGACCGCCGATGAGCAGAAACAACCGGTTGAGCGCAACGATGAATCCGCGCATACGAACTCCTTGCGCAACTACTTGACCGACCACTTCACCTTGTTGAAGATCCGATCGCGCAGCGCGGCTTCGTAGTCGGCCTTCGACTTGGCGTTGGCCACGATCTCGGCCCATTCCTTCTCGAGCTGCGTGTACCTGTCAAGGAGGCGTTGCGGGTTCTTCATCCCCTTTTCCTTGGCCAGCGCGACGAAGCGCGCGCCACCTTCGGCGCGGATCTTGTCGAGCATCGGTGCGAAGCCTTCAGGCGACGGCGCGAACTTGATGCCGGCGCTCAGGGCGTTCCCGCGTGAATTGCGGTCTTCGTCGACGTAGCCATAGGCAGAATTAGCGATCATTGCCGGCAGACCGTCGATCATCGCCTTCTGCTGCTCCTTGCTGAGCTTGTTCCACTTCTTCGTGTTGACGTTCATATGGACGACCGGACGGAATGCACCGAGCGGGACATCGATCACATACTTGACCACATCCTTGAGCCCGTAAGTGTCGAGGAAGGCCACGGGGCTGATCGTGCAATCGAGCGTCCCCTGGCTCAGACCGGAATAGAGTTCGGATCCCGTCAACCCCATCGGCAATCCGCCGACCGCAGTCGCAATCGAACCGAATTCACCGGTGCCCTGAATGCGCTTGCCCTTGAAGTCCGCAAGTCCATCGAGCTTCTTGGAACACAGCAGGTAGTACGGGGAGCTGCCGTACATCCCAAGCGGCATGATGTTGGTGTTGGCCCATTCCGGTTGGCATTCGTCGCAGTCGACGAAGAACAACTCGTTGATGGCGCCGGTCTCGATGAGGGAGTCGGTCTTGAACAGCGGCAGGCTGCTGAGCAGCGACGTCATGGGGAAGGTCGATGAAACATAGATCGGGAGAATGGTCCCCATATCGACCAGCCCTTGCTGCACGCTCTTGGCGGCGGTGGTCGCCCCGACGACGGTGCCATCCGTGAGAAGCTTGAACGTGAGCGAATTGTTGGTCTTCTGCGTGACCTCATCCATGTACGGCTTGACGGCGCCGGCGATGATGTTGTGGGTGCTCTTGAAATAGGTGCCATACGTCAATTGCTCGGCATTCACCGAGGGAGCGAAGGCCACCACGCTGACGGCAAGGGCGGCAAGAATCTTGAACATGGTGTCTCCTTTGATTCGGTGATAAAGAACTGATATCGCTGTTCGCATTGCAATCCTCGCTATGAGTTGGAAGACATCGGGACCAATCAGGTCGCCGAACCGTGTCTTGGAATGATCAGCGCGTCGAGTGCCACGGCACCGCTCGGGAACACGACGAACGGATTCACGTCCACGGATTCGATCGTGTTCGCGTTCTCGGCCGCAAACACCGACAGTCGGGAAAGGGCGCGCGCCAGGGCGTCGATGTCTGACGCCTCCGCGCCGCGCACGCCATCGAGCACGGCCCGGCTGCGGATTTCGTCGATCATGCGCCGGGCTTGCGCCTCGTCGAACGGCGCCAGACGGAAGGTCACGTCGTGAAGCACCTCGACCAGGATTCCGCCCAGGCCAAACATGACGACCGGTCCGAACAGCGGGTCGTTCGACACGCCGAGCACGGTCTCGACGCCGCCCTGGATCATGGGGGTGACCAGGACGGAGACCTCCGTCACGTCGGGGCGGGCCATGCGTGCGCGCTGCATCAGCGTGTCATAGGCATCGCCCGCCGCCTCGGCCGATTTGACGTTCAGGATCACGCCGCCGATCTCGGTCTTGTGCAGGATCTCCGCGGCGACGATCTTCATCACGGAGGGTCCGTCGATGGCAGACCAGGCCGCTGCCGCCTCCTGGCGCGAGCGCACTCGCCGATCCTCGGTCACCGGGATGCCCCAGCTCGCCAGAATTCGCTTGGCCTCGTATTCGTCGGCCGCGGTGTCCGGCACGTCCAGCGTCCCCTGCGGCCGCTCGATCGTGGTCGCCGGCAGCGGGCGGTCGAAAGACTCCCCAAAGCTGGTGAGCGCCGCCATGGCGCGTACCGCGAGCGATGGATCTTGAAAGCACGGAATCCTCAGCCGCTCGTAGTGCGCCCGATCGTCGGGCGAAGCGATGATGCTGAGCATCAACGTCTGGCTTTCGTGCGCTTTGCGCACCCGGCCGTAGATCGCCGCCAGCGCGTCGCGCGTGAGCGCAGCCGATGCAACGGACGCCATGTAGATCAGGTGGCTGTCGTAGTGGCCGCTGCCGATGACCAGATCGGATATCTCCTCGATCAGCTTGGGCTCGGCCATTGCCGCGCCGGTGAAGTCCACCGGGTTGCGCGTACCGGCAAAGGGAATCAGCTCGACGATGCGTTGCTGTATCGACTCGGGGAGGACTGGCAATTGCAGCCCTGCATCCTCGGCCGCGTCGGCCATGAGGACGCCGACACCGCCCGAGATGGTTTGCAGGCAGATCCGCTTGCCTTTCGGAAACTCACCGAACTGGCAGGCATAGGCAATGTCGAGCATTTCCTCCGTCGTGAGGGCGCGGTAGACGCCGTACTGCGCAAACAGCGCGTCGTAGAGCGCGTCCGCGCCGGCGAGCGAGCCGGTGTGCGAGGCCGCGGCGGCGGCGCCGACACTGGAACGGCCGACCTTCATGAAGATCACCGGCTTGCGTGCTGCGTGGGCTGCGGCCAGCGCCCGCCTCATCGCGCCCATGTCGCGCACGCCCTCGGCGTAGGCGACGATGACCTTGACCTCGGGGCTTGCGGCGTAGTACTCAATCACTTCGGCGACGTCGATATCGGCTTCGTTGCCCGTCGTCACCCAGTAGCGCACGCCAAGGCCGCGTAGCTGCGCCGCCATGTAGAGGTGCGAGCCATAGGCACCCGATTGGCTGATGATGCCCAGCGACCCAGAGCGCACCAGGTCCATCGACGGAAAATTGGCGAAAGTGCCGTACCAGTGCTCACCCGGTGCCGCCACACCCAGGCAGTTGGGACCGACCATGCGCATGTCGGCGGACTTGGCAATGCCGGTGAGCTCTTGCTGGATCGCCGCCCCCTGGGCGCCGATTTCGGCGAGCCCGGAAGTAAAAACGACCGCCGAGCGCACACCCGAGTCGGCGCAGGCACGAATGGTCTCGACCAGGCCGGCCGCCGGTACGGCAACGACGGCGCAGTCGATCGGCCCGGGCACCTTGGTGATATCGGCAAACGCCTCCAGCCCCTGCACCTTGGCGTACTTCGGGTTCACCGGGTACACCTTGCCTTTGAACCCCGTCAGGATGAGGTTGCTGATCGGGCGTCCACCAATGCGCGCCGGCGAGTCGGATGCACCGATAACGGCCACCGATCGAGGATTGAGCAGGGCGTCCAGTGTTCGGCTCATGACTTCGTCTCTCGCCGCGCGTGCGCGAGCATGGATTTCGGGACCTTGACGGGCATGACGAGCAACTGCTGCGCGTAGGTCTTGCCTTGCGTGTCCAAGTAGAGCGACGAGGTGCCACCGCCATCCAGCGCGTTGGCAAGCACGAAGTTGAAGCCGAGCAGCCCGGGCATCTCGTAGCGGGTGGCCGTACCGCGCATGACGTGTGCAAACCAGGTGCCAACGCGCTCGGCCGTGAGTTCCTGCTTCAGCCAGGGCAGCAGATCCGCATGGCGCGCAACGACGCCGACGTTGACGTTGTCGCCCTTGTCGCCGCTGCGCGCCACGGCCAGCTCGATGAGCGGAACCTGGACGAGTTCAACGGTCGCTGCCGCCGGCAGGGCAATGCCCAGCTGGGCCATCTGTGCCGGGTCGAAGTACTGCCTTATCGGGGCCGGTGCAAAGGCGATCGGCGCGCCGTCGACATGCACTTGCACCTGTAATCTGTCGCGTTCCACCAGGAACGCGAATTGGGCGATGACTGGCGTGACCTTGGGCCGCCCACCGCCGCTGGCGCAGCGTCCCGTGGTCATCGACAGCGCCACGCCGGTGACCTCCTTGGAAAAGACCTCCAGTGCTTCGCGTCGGGCATGGCGCACATCGATACGTACCATCACCTCCCGTGTTCCCTGAGCCTCGGGCCGGGCGTGTGCACCGAGCAGAGTCTCGGCGCCGATAAGGTGCACCGCCGAGCCGCTGAGCGGGCCCAGGCCACGACCCTGGAGAAGTCGGTTCACCCGCTCCAGCAATGCCGAGCTATAGGCCCTGGCCTTGGCCACCACGTCGAAGCCGGCGATGATCGTGCTGGCCGAGGCCCGGTAGCCGTCGTCCCAGGTCGCCGAGACCTTGAGCTCGCGCGGGGGCGGATAACCGCGCGCGCCTTCGACGCGTACGAGATTGGCGCCGCTTTCGGTGACGTTCACGTCACGGAAATCGCAGACCACGTCGGGCATCAGGTAGGCGCCCGGGTCGCCGAGCTCGTAAACGATCTGCTCGGACACCGACAGCCGCGACACAAGACCACCCGTGCCCTCGGGTTTGGTGATGCTGAACCGGCCCGAAGGCTCGCACTCGGCAATCGGATAACCCATGTCCGACCAGCCGGAAACGACATCGCGCCAGTCCGTGAAATTGCCACCCGTGGACTGGGCACCGCACTCGAGGATATGTCCGGCCAGCGTACCGGCGGCAAGACGGTCGTACTCTTCGGGCTGCCATCCGAACTCATGGATGAGGATGCCCAAGGTGGTCGCGCTGTCGACACAGCGTCCGGTAACGACGATATCGGCGCCGGCATCCAGCGCGGCAGCGATGGGGAAGGCGCCGAGATAGGCATTGGCGCTGATCAACTGCTCGGGCATGGGTTTGCCGGTCGTCATGTCGCGCACATCCTGGGTGCGCAACGCGTCTGCCTGCGGCATCAAATCGTCACCCGTGACAATGGCAATGCGCAGTTTCAGGCCCGCCTCTTCGACCACTTTGGCCAGGGCGCTGGCGCAAGCCGGGATGTTGACGCCGCCGGCGTTGGCAACCACCCGGATGCCGCGACGCTGGATCTCCGGCAGCAGCGGCTTCATGACCCGATCGACGAAGTCGCGGGCGTAGCCGGCTTCGGGCGACTTGGCGCGCGCCCGTACCAGTACCGACATGGTCACTTCTGCGAGATAGTCGAAGACCAGGTAATTGACCTTGCCCTGCTCCACGAGCTGGCGTGCGGCTTCGGTGCTGTCGCCCCAGTAGCCCGAGGCGCCGCCAATGCGCACCACCCGATTTGCCTTGTCGTCACTCACTGCGCTGCCTCCCACACAGGTGCACGCTTCTGCGCGAACGCCGACTGGCCTTCGCGTGCTTCGGCGCCACCATTCAACCGACCAAACTCGCGTGCCGCGAGTTCGATCAGTTCGGCTTCCCGACCCTCTTCGACCGCGTTCATGATGCGCTTGGTGGCCGCGCAGGCCAGGGGGCCGCACGCTTGCACCTTGGCGACCACCGCTTCGAGCACGCTTTCGGCTTCGTCGTCGGCGCACAGATACTGCCCGACGCCGTAGCCATAAGCGGTGGCGCCGTCAAAGCGATCCGCGGTCAGCGCCAGCTGCCGGGCCCGGGGGAGCCCAATGCGGCGCACCACCCATTGCGCGATCTGCGCCGGTGCCACGCCCAGCCTTGTCTCGGGCATGCCCATGCGGGCGCCGTGCGTCAGAATGGTGATATCGGCGAGGCAGGCGTACCCGAAGCCACCGCCAAAGGCCGAGCCCTCCACCAGCGCGATGGTGATCTGCGGCAGCCGGGCAAAGCGCAGGAACATATGGCCGGCGTCGCGGTTGCGCTGCTCGATCGCCTGCACGCCGCCCGCCTCGTCGGCCATGTTGCGGCGCTCCTTGATGTCGCCGCCGGCGCAGAAATGGCCCCCGGCGCCGCGCAGCGAGACCACGCGGATGGCGGGCGTGCGCGCCAGCCAGTCGACCAGTTCGGAGAACTCGCGCGTCATCATCGAGTTGATGGCGTTGCGCTGCTCGGGGCGGTTGAACGTAACATCCAGGCGCGTCTCACGCTGGAGCAGGACAAGCGTTTGACAGATCGGCGCTGCAGTCACCACGACTCCTTCCGAGATATTCTTGTTCGCATTCATGAGGACTTGTGCGGGCGCGGGCCGCGCGTGCCAGGCAGCGGCGGCGGCTGCACCGGGCCGGCAAAGCACTGCGCCTGGGCCATCCAGCGGGTTGCCGACTCGCCCTTGACGACCAGACGCGTGTCCTTGATGTTGCGCACCTGGGTCACCACCTGGCAGAACTCCTCGGCCAAGCCCTCGATCCGGTGTTCATCCGAGGGATCGTTCCAGCGCCAGACTGCGCCGGATGAGGCCGTCAGCACGACGTGCGGCTTCGGCAGCGGCACGGATTCACCGCGGTTGCGAAACGACCATTCGTAGGTGTTGATGCCCATCATCGCGACGCTGCGGATGCGATCGGTGTTCCGGCGCACGACGCCCAGAAGGTCATAGATCGCCTGGCCGTGGGCCCAGGTTTCCATCAACCGCGCCGAGATCGACGAGCGCGCGCTCATGTCCGGGCCGACCCATATGACACGCTGACGCGGGTCGGCCGACGCGAACGCAGCCGCGGTCTGCTCGAAACCCTCGCGCCACAGCTTCAGCAGGGCGCGCCCTCGCACACCACCGAGCAGTTCGTCGGTGGCCGCCACCGAGCTCAGCCCACCCTCGCGCTTGGCGTTCAGACCCGCGTAGAACTCGTGGAAGCGCGCCGGCTCCTGGAGGGAATAGACGGCGGCCTGGTTGAAGAAGTGCAAGTGCTGCAGCACGTCATCGACGCGCCACGCCTTGAACTGCGTCGGCCGCGCGTAGTCCGCTTCCTCGATCGGAGCGACGAGCTCGTGCAGGGCGATGCTTTCCTGCAAGAAGTCCTGCGCCTCTTCGATCATTCCGAGCCCCTCCGGCCGCGTCCCTGGCGCATCCACTTGGGCACCCGCAGGCCGCCGGCATTCGGCACCTCGGCGACGACGAGGTCGAGATCACGCGTGAAGGCAAGGCCCGACGAATCGATCTCGAGGCCCTGGCGGGATTCAGCGGCATTCACGTCGTTGCCTCTTCGTCGCCAGCCAGCGTCAACTCGAACAGCAGATCACCCGATGCCACCTGCTTGCCTTTTTGGCACAAGATCTGTGCGACTTCACCGGCTTCAGGGGCGACGATGTCGTGCTGCATCTTCATGGCCTCCAGGACGGCGAGCCGGGCCCCCTTTTCCACCCTTTGTGCCGTCTCGACGAAAACTTCCAGAATGAGGCCGTGCATCGGTGCGGGGACGTCGCCACCAGCCGATGATCCGCCCGCATCCTGGCCTGCAAGTTGATCTTCGAGCGTGAAGCCGCGGCCGTTGTGGCTGACGTAAATATGGTTGGCGCCGGAACACCAATGCGTCACCGAGCGATGTACACCACCGAGAATCAAATCCGCCATCAGGCCGTCACGGCCGACGCGGTCCAACTGAAGGGTGGATTGATCGTCGAGCTTGACTTCGTAGGTCTGCGCTCCCAGTGCGCGGACGACGACGTCGCGCCCGGACAGCTTGAAGCAGGTGTAGTTGACGCCATTGCTCGACCAATTGAGCAGCTCGCCGGCCACGCCAATGCTCTGCCGCACGGCGTGATCGCGTCGATGCAAGTACAGGAGGACGCCGGCGATGGCCAACTCCTCGTCGCCAAGCTCCGGCGGTTGCCACTGCGACTGCGGGAATTCCTCGGCGATGAACGCGGTCGTGGCGCCCCCGTCGATGAAGGTGCCTATCTCCAGCGTCGCTATGAGGAAGTCACGGTTGCTGTGTGGGCCAACGATGGCCGTCGACTTCAGTGCCTTGATCAAGCGCGTCCGCGCCACCTCGCGCGTCGGACCCGAAGCAATGATCTTGGCCAGCATCGAGTCGTAGTAGGGCGAGACCATGGTGCCGGTCTCGATGCCGTCATCGCAGCGGATGCCCGGACCGGACGGACGCTGCCAGAGCTCTATCCGACCGGTGGAGGGCAGGAACCCGCCAGCGACATCCTCGGCATACAAGCGGGCCTCGATGGCGTGGCCCGTCAGCTGCACATCCTCCTGGGCGATACCGAGTGGCAGGCCCTGTGCCACCTGGAACTGCAATTGCACCAGATCGATGCCTGTCACGGCTTCGGTCACCGGGTGCTCGACCTGGATGCGGGTATTCATTTCCAGGAAGTAGTAGTTCTGGTCCTGATCGAGAAGAAACTCGACCGTGCCCGCGCCGACGTAGTCGATGGCGCGTGCCGCCGCCACCGCCGCCGCACCCATCTGTGCGCGCAGTTCGGGTGTCAGGACCGGACAGGGAGATTCTTCGATGACCTTCTGGTGGCGGCGCTGGATCGAGCAATCGCGTTCACCCATGTGGACCACCGTGCCCAGGCTGTCGCCGAACACCTGGATCTCCACGTGGCGCGGCCTGCGAATGGCTCGCTCCAGGATGAGCGTGGCCGAGCCAAATGCGTTTTGGGCCTCGGTACGTGCCGACGCCAGGGCGTGCGGCACGTCTTCCATGCGCTCGACCAAACGCATGCCGCGTCCGCCGCCGCCAGCCGAAGCCTTGACCATCAGCGGAAGGCCGATGCGCTTGGCCTCCTTGAGCAAGGTTGCATCCGTCTGATCTGCGCCGTCGTATCCGGGAACGCAGGGTACGCCCGCCTCGGCCATGCGACGGCGCGCGCCGGCCTTGTCACCCATCCAGCGCATGGCATCTGGTGACGGCCCGATGAAGACCAGGCCATGGTCGGCGCAGGCCTGGGCGAAATCCGCGTTCTCGGACAGAAAGCCGTAGCCCGGATGAATGGCCTGGGCGCCGCATTCTTTGGCCGCCGCGATCAAGCGCTCGATGTTCAGATAGGAGGCGCTGGGTGCCGCCGCGCCGATCTGCACCGCCGAGTCGGCGTGCGCAACGTGCGGCGCGTCCACATCGGCTTCGGAATAGACGGCCACGGCACGATAGCCAAGCGCTTGCGCCGCGCGCAACACGCGAATCGCGATTTCGCCCCGGTTGGCGATTAGGACGGTATCAAAAGGCTTCATGTCTTGTTCACATCCTGGCGACGCCAAAGCTGTTGGGCTGCACGGTGCGGTGTCTTGCCTCGCGACAGGTTTCCAGTGCAAAGCCGAGCACGCGACGACTGTCGGAGGGTTCGATCACACCCATGTCCAACATCTGTCCCGACGTGTAGAAGGCGTCTTCCTGCGCTTCATAGTGCGCAATCAGGTCCGCCTTCTGCTTGGCGAGCAACTCCTCGTCAATGGGATTGCCGCGCCGCTCAGCGGCCTGTCGTGTCACCAGGTCCATGGTCATGGCTGCCTGCTCGCCTCCCATGACGCCGGTCCGTGCGTTCGGCCAGGCAAACAGGAAGTCGGGGTCGTAACCCAGCCCAGCCATGCCATAGTTGCCGGCACCGAAGCTGGCACCGATGTAAAGCGTGATCTTGGGTACCCGGATGTTGGCTACGGCCTGGATCATCTTGGCGCCATGCTTGACCATGCCCGCCTGTTCGTAATCGCGGCCGACCATATAGCCGGTGATGTTGTTGAGAAAGATCACCGGCAACTGCGCCTGGTCGCACAGTTGCAGGAACTGCGCCGCCTTGGTGGCGCCATTGGGATCGATGGGCCCGTTGTTGCCGATGACACCACAGGCGTGACCCATGATGCTGGCGTTTGCGCAGACCACGGTGACGCCGTAGCGGGACTTGAACTCGCCGAATTGCGAGTCATCGGTGATGCGCGCCAGCACCTCGCGCACGTCATAGGCCTTGCGATAATCGACCGGGACCACACCGGCCAGTTCGTCCGGGCTGTAGCGCGGCGGTTGGGCTTCGCTGACGGCCGTCGGCGCGCAATGCCGGTTCCAGTCCAAGCGGCCCACCAGGTCGCGCAAGATGTTGATGGCGTGCGCATCGTCGTCGGCCAGGTATTCGACCAGCCCGGAGACCTCGGCATGCATCACCGCGCCGGCCAGCTCCTCCTCGTCGGAGACTTCACCCGTGGCAGCACGAACCAGCGCAGCGCCGCCCAGGGAGGCGCGGCCACGGCCGCGCACGGCGACGACGTAGTCGCTCAGGCCCGGGTAGTACGCGCCGCCGGCGGTCGACGGCCCGTGCAGGATGGTGAACAACGGCACGCCTGCGGCGCTCAGTTGCGCCAGCCGCCGGAAGCCGCCGCCACCCCAGGCCCAACCGGCGACGTTGTATGTCCTCAGATTGGCGCCGGCACTTTCCACCAACTGCAGAAACGGCAGCTTCAGGCTGCGCGCCATGTCGAGGCAACGCCTGAGCTTTTCACCGGTCTTGGGTGTGCTGGCGCCCGCATTGATGCCGCTGTCGTAGGCGTAGATCATGCAGCGCACGCCAGAGACGAAGCCGATGCCGGCCAAGGTGCTGGCGCCCGGAATGCTCTTGTCGCGATCCGGGTGGTCGACCAGGTAATTGGCCAGGCCGAACAGCTCCAAGAAGGGCATGCCGGGATCGAGCAGCCGCGCGATGCGCTCGCGCGGCAGCAGCTGGCCGCGCTTCTCGAAAACCTCGCGTCGGCGCTCGGACAGTTGGCGCGCACGGTCGCGCAAGTGGTGCAGGCGATCGACGAGCGCCAGCATGTCCGCGCGGTTCTTCATGAACTCTTCGGACTGGGGGTTGATGAGGGACTTGAATGCGTGCATGAGTCGATCCACGAGGTCGCAATCGCGCGCGGCGAGCGCGCAGCATATCAATAGGACTTTGGCAAACCGAGTACTTTCTCGGCAATGTAGTTTTGAATCATCTGCGGGCTGATCGGAGCAATTCGGGGGATCAGCGATTCGCGCAGATAGCGCTCGACGTGGTACTCCTTTGCATAGCCGAAGCCGCCATGCGTCATCACCGCGGTCAGGCACGCCTGGTAGCCAGCCTCGGCCGCAAGAAACTTTGCGGTGTTGGCCTGGGCCCCGCAGTCCAGATTGAGGTCGTAACGATCGGCGGCATGCTCCACCATCAGGTTTGCGGCCTCCAGCGCCATCCATCGCTCGGCGAGGGGATGCTGGATCGACTGGTTCATGCCGATCGGCCGCCCGAAAACGACCCGCTCCTTGGCATACTGAACCGCCTTTCGCAGCGCCGCGCGACCGAGTCCGACCGCCTCGGCCGCGATGAGAATGCGTTCCGGATTCATGCCGTGCAGGATGTATTCGAAGCCTCGGCCCTCCTCACCGATGCGGTCTTCCACCGGAATTCGCAGCCCGTCGAAGAACAACTCGTTGGAGTCGACCGCGCCTCGGCCCATCTTGTGGATCTCGCGGACCTGAACCCGCGTTCGGTCGAGCGTGGTGTAGAACAGGGACAGGCCGTGTTGTGGCTTGGCGCATTCTTCGATCGGCTTGGTACGGGCCAGCAGGAGCATCTTCTCGGCGACTTGCGCCGTCGATATCCAGACTTTCTGCCCGTGGACGACGTAGTGATCGCCCTCGAGCTTGGCGCGAGTTTTCAAGCGTGTTGTGTCCGAACCTACGCTGGGCTCGGTCACTGCAAAACATGCGCGCTCCTTGCCCGCCATCAGCGGCGGCAGCATGCGCTCCTGCTGAGCTGGCGTGCCGAACACCACGACCGGTTGCAAGCCGAACACGTTCATGTGGATGGCGGACGCCCCCGACATGCCCGCACCCGATTCCGAGATGGCTTGGACCAACACGGCCGCCTCGCGTATTCCCAGTCCGGCGCCGCCGAACTCCTCGGGGATGCAGATGCCCAGCCAGCCTGCGTCCGCCACCGCTTGGTGGAAATCGGCAGGGAATACACCTTCATCGTCCTTGCGCAGCCAGTATGCGTCGTCGAAACCGGCACACAAGGCCGTGACGGCACTGCGAATCTCGTCCAGTTCGAGTGCTTTAGATGCTGCGGTGGTCTCGTTCTTCATCAAGCCTCCTTTGGGCTCATTCGGTGGCTTGCGTTCCAGTCAGGAACCCGTCGAGGACGCGAGGCGTGGATCCCTCCGATCGCATCGTGGGGCATCTTTCGCTCACATAGCGCCAAGGCGTGGCAAGGCAAATACGACTCGCGCTGCCCGGGCAAGTCTCCATCCCGCGGGTCTCTTTTCGCGCCATGCATGGGATAATCTTAGTGTTGTCAACTCCACACTACCAGCTACATAAACTGTAGGGAGACGCACAACTGATAAGGAACACTTATGGGCCCCCGCAACATCGACATCAACCTGCTGCGCACCTTTGTGGCCGCCGCCGAAAGCGAGCATTTCGGGTCCGCCGCCAAGAAGATCTACAAGAGCCAGGCGGCCGTGTCACAGCAGATGCAACGGCTCGAGAGCTTGCTCGGCTGCGCCCTGTTCGAACGGGTCGGCCGCAACAAGCGCTTGACCGACCAAGGCACCAAGCTGCTGAAGTACGCCAAACGGATCCTCAGTCTCAATGACGAGGTCTTTCGGGCCATGTCCCGAACGGTGTTCGAGCATCCGGTGCGGCTCGGAGCCTGCCCCGATGGCGTCGACAGCTTGTTGCCCGACTACTTGGCCCTTTGCGCCGAAACCTATCCCGGTCTTCGCATCGACATCCAGATCGGGGGTAGCCGTTGGCTGGCGGCAGCACTGCGACGGGGCGATATCGATCTCGCACTCGATGTCGCATCCCACGAGGGCTTCCAGAGCACGGTCCTGCGAGTTTCGCCGGTGGTCTGGATTGCGGGTGCCCGTTTTCGATTTCAGCGCGGCCTACCAGTTCCGCTGGTGCTCGCCGATTCGGCGTGCATCTTTCGCCGCGAGGCCGTGGCGGCCTTGGATGAGGCGGGTATTCCGTGGCGGGAAGCGTTCCAGACCACGACCTTGGCCGGGATCCGCGCTGCGCTGCGAGCGGGACTGGGCATCTCGGCACGTACCATCGAGATGCTCACGCCAAACCTCAAGGTCGTCGACAAGGAGGTCGGCTTGCCAACGCTGCCTCCGATCAGCTACAGCCTGTTCTCGCGTGAGAGCGATTGCAGCGAGGGTGCAAAGAAGTTCATCGAACTGCTCGCGCGCCATTGAGTCTCCAAGCCTGGCCATGCCACACCGTTGCAAGCGCATGGGTATCGGACGCGATGTACAACCGGTTCCGCAGGCAGGGTGCCCCCAGGGCCTCCCGCAGCATTTGCGCGTCACACTTCCCCGGCGGGTCCAATCGCAGGCCGCTCGACCCACCGTCGCTCAGCGCTTGTGTCGGCAAGACGGCCGAAGCATTTCTTGACGCGTTCGGCCGCGAAACGTGCGCCCCTGTCGACCACCGATCAGGCAAGCTCCGCGCATTTGGCAAGAAGTCCGTAGCCTGGATGAACCTCCTGCACGCGAAGTCGTCGACAGGCCACGAGAATGGCTGGGATGCTTCGGTAGCTCAGATCGACACGACCGGTTCGGCGTGCACCTTGAGGTCGGCCATTGACACCTGAGGCGCGTCGGCGTCGAAGTCCATACAGACCGCCACGGTTCGAAATCAGCCCGGATCCCGAAGCGCGGATCTTCGCCCAGAGTGCACGTAACGGACTTCAGGCCGTGCGTTTGGGGAGGATCCCCATGTGCTTGCAGATAATGGTCAACATGATTTCGTCAGCACCACCGCCAATCGAGATCAACCGTAGATCACGCCACGCGCGGGAAACGGTGTTCTCCCAGGTGAAGCCCATGCCACCCCAGTATTGGAGGCAGGAGTCCGTGACCTCGCGGCACAAGCGGCCGACCTTGAGCTTCGCCATCGACGCCAGCTCGGTCATGTCCTCCTGCGCCATGTGGATCTGCGCCGCCCGGTAGATCAGCGACCGCAGCAATTCAACCTCGGTCTTGAGTTCGGCCAGCCGGAAGTGCACGACCTGGTTGTCGAGGATCGATCTACCGAAGGCCTTGCGCTCGCGCGTATAGGCTATGGTTTCGTTGATCACGTTCGTCAACGATGCGATGCGCCTCGTCGCCCCACTGAGACGTTCTTCCTGGAATTGCTGCATCTGGTAGGTGAAACCCATCCCCTCCTCGCCGATTCGATAGCGTTGGGGCACTCGAACGTTGTCGAAGAAGACTTGGGCCGTATCGGACGACCACATGCCGATCTTCTTGATCTTCTGCATCGATATGCCTGGCCTGAGCTTGCCGTTTTCACGCAGTGGCAAGCAGATCAGCGACTTGTTGCGATGCACATCGGCGCCACCGGTGTTGGCGAGCAGACACATCCAGTCGGCCTGGGTGCCATTGGTGATCCACATCTTGGAGCCGTTGACCAGATAGTCGCTACCGTCCTTGGTCGCATTGGTCTTCACTGAAGCGACGTCCGAGCCGGCGCCGGACTCCGAAACCCCCAGGCAGACGACGAGGTCGCCCGCGATCGAGGGTTTCAGGAAAAGCTCGCGCACTTCGTTCGAGCCGTGTCGCGCCAAGGCGGGCGTCGCCATGTCGGTCTGCACTGCGATTGCCATCCCGACTCCGCCCGCGCCGATCTCGCCTATCGCCTCGCAGAAGGCGATCTCGTAGCTGTAATCAAGGCCCATCCCACCGAACTCGACAGGCTTGTTGACACCGAGAAAGCCGGCCGCACCGAGCTTCTTGAACACGGTGTGGGCAGGGAAGATCTCCGCATCCTCCCAGGCGTCGAGATGGGGGGTTATCTCCTTGGCTATCAACTTGCGAACGCTGTCCTGCAAGGCGATATGTTCGTGCGTATACATGGGTACTCCTCTTGTCGGCCTAGTCGGTGGAGAGATCTCGAGCGTCGCCACACAGCGGTTTCCATGAAGCACCGTTGCGCTCGACAGGCCATTCGAAGGTGCGCACCGCTTCGGACATCTTGGCCATCCGATCGAAGTCGTTGTCCGCGAGGCGGTCAGCCATGCCGCAGGGACGAGGCGTCGACAACCACCATGCGGCCGATACGGACGAGATGCCCGATTCCGGCAGCAATGTCGCTGCCCCGCTCCCTGGTGGCGTGATCCGGACCCTCGATCGTGCTGGGCCTGCCACCGTCATCGGCCCGAGGAAAGGCCGTCCGAGATCGTGCAGGCGAGCCAGGCGTTCGCGTGGCAGCAGTTCCCCGCATAGGAAAGAGCCTGGCGCCGATCGGCCATAGGGGGTCAGCCTTCGCGGCTCGAGAGAGCGATCGTCATCGAGCAGCGCGCGCCCACTTGCTTCGCTACGTTGTTGCGACGGATTGAGTTTCAGACGTATCGATAGAAGAGTGACCATCCGCTTCTGGCTCCTCGTGCGGCAGACCGCCCGTCAAGTGCGTCGTTTCGGATTGGCTTGGCCAGAGTGGCCATTGTGTCCATGCACAGAATCGGCATCCATCAATTTCTATCGCACTACTCATCCAGATCGATAAGAGACCATTGAGAAAGGCCGGTCGAGGAGCCTGCGGCCCGATTCGGGCCTGGGAGCCACACGCGGACGCTTCCACCGCCTCACGGGTCGCAGCGACCGCACGGATCAGAGTTCCCTGACCCTGACGCGTCTCGGGCGTAGGGCCGTACCCGTCGTCATGCCGAGCCTGGGCATCGGTCAGACCATGCGATGGCAGGTGTCGCCGCACCGCGCGATCGACGACGCCCTCGGCAAGCGGCGTCGCCAAGCCAGCGCGGATCCACTTGGGCCGGGATGCCTCGATCCAATCGGCGGCGGCGCGACGGGCCTACCTGGCAAGCGTTCGCTCGCTGACCGATTTCATGCGGGCCTTGGTGGAGGTTGCGAAGATGCCCTTTCGTGGCAACAGCGTCAATGACCGACCCACAAAGCCGAGCCATGGCGCACGGTGCGCGCGCGGCCCTGCCCCACCCGGCCCTGGCCTCTTGGATTGTCGGTGAGCAGTCATCGACGCCGGTCACGCGGCCCGGTTGGCGGCCGCTGCCGAGCAAGCGCGCACAAGGCAGCGCCTGCCGTGTTCAGGGGACCTCGACAACCAGCAAGGGATCGAAGTTCTCGTTCTCCAGCACACCGTTCGGCGTATAGCCGCGCGGGTTGGCGACAACGCGGGTGTCGCCCACTCGGTAGTCGACACTGTGGTGCACATGCCCGTGCAGCCACAAGGCCGGCTTCCAGCGCAGGATCTGCGGCTCCAGGTCGGACACGAAGCAGGCATTCAACGGTGAGCCGGCGAACTGGGTGGCAATGCTGCCGCGCGCCGGCGCAAAGTGCGTGATCACCACGGTCGGCCCATCGTGCGCCTTCGCAAATTGCCGCTCCAGCCAGGCCACCGAATCGTCGAACAGCCGTTGCCCGACGGCCGGTGTGAACTTGTCGTCGAAGTCGGGCGCGACGCGGATGCGCGAGAAGTCGCGCACCATCGTTGTGGCCTGCTGCAGGCCTTGCTCGCGCTGCTGCGGCGACTCGTACAAGCGGTGGTCGGACCAGAGTGTGCAACCCAGGAAACGCACGCCACCGTGCAGCCACTGGTCGTGTTCGAGCACATGCACCGATGTGCCCGCGGCGTGTTCGCGCAGCGCGCGCACGGTGCTTGTCAGATCGCTGCCGAAGAACTCGTGATTGCCTGCAACGAACAAGGTCGGAACCGGGGCAAACTGCCGCGCCCATGCGATGGACCCGCCGGGGCGGCTCAGGTCGCCGGCCAGCACCAGCACGTCGGCATGCACCGTCGGCGGCGGCATCGCCTGCACCGACAAGTGCAGGTCGGACATCAGTGCGATCTTCATCGACAGGGCTCAGATGTGTCGGCGCAGCTTCGGGCCGGGCGAAGTCATCGTGCTTGCCAGGCTTGTGCGGACCTGAGCTTCGATGCTGCCGACGGTTCGTATGGTCATTGGCGATCAACATCCCCGGTGTTTGCGGCCAAGCCGAACGATCGCTGCGGCAGCCGGACAGAACAGTCCCAAGCGCGGATCCTAGGTTCGGGCGCGCTGCAAGTACAGGCAATGACCACGGACCGGACGCGGCCAAGAGCGGACGGACTTGTCCTCGTACGCGAGGATGCGTACGCCACGAATCGCGAACAAGGCCCTGTTTCGACGGCGCCGCGGCGATCGCCCCACCGCAACCATCGAGCGCGAGTAGAGCGAGCGGCTGGCGCAACGTTTCCGCACCGACGTGCCTGCCGACGAACGGCCGGTCCGACCTTCGAAGCCGTGCCCGGCGAGCGCCGGGCCGCGCATCCAGCGCGCGTGGTCGAGTTCTGCACCACCATGAAGCTCGGCACGCGCAGCTGACAGCGGCAAGGCCGTCGGCAAACACATGGCGCTCGTACCCGATCCGCCAACAAGGCCGACCGGCCGCAAGACGACGGCGCGCATGGCGGAACATCAACTTGCAGCGCCCGCACCGCCGCTGCTCGTTGCCTGCCCTGCCGTGGTGCTCTCCGTGTGCTGGTCGATCACACTGGCGGCCACCAGATCGCCCGCCACGTTGAGCGTCGTGCGACTCATGTCGAGGATGCGGTCCACGCCGATGATGAGCGCAATGCCTTCGGCGGGAATACCCACCGTGCCGAGCATCATCGCCAGAATGACGATGCCAATGCCTGGCGTTCCCGGCGACCCGATGGACGCGCCCACCGCCAGCACCACCACGAGCAAGAGCCCCGACAGGCCCACGTCCACCTGGTACACCTGTGCCAGGAACAGCGTGGCGATCACCTGGTACAGCGCCGTGCCTGCCATGTTGATGGTCGTGCCCAGCGGTATGACGAAGCGCGACACGCCAGGCTGCACGCCCAGCGCCTCTTCGGCAGTGCGGATGGTGAGCGGCATCACCGCAGCCGAGCTGGAGGTGGAGAATGCCAGCAACAGCACGTCGCGGCTACCGAGCAGGAAGTCCTTCGGCGAGCGGCGCCGGCCCACCGCGTACACCACCATCAGAAACGCGAAGGTGAGCAGCAAGGCGCTCAGTACCGTGGCCACGTAGACGCCCATGCCCAGCAGCGCGTCCAGCCCCATCTTGGCGGTGAGCTGGGCCAGCAATCCGAACACCGCCGCAGGCACCAGGTACATGGCCCAGCGCACGACCACCATGCTGACCTCCTGCACGGCACCGAGCAGATCGAGCAAGGGCTGCGCCAGTTTGCGCTCCATGGTGACCAGGGCCACGCCGACGAAGATGGCAAACACCACCACTTGCAGCATGTTCTGCTCGACACTGGCCTGCAGTGGATTGGTGGGCACGATGCGCACGATCTGTTTGGGCAGTGCGGCCAGCGAAGGAGCCTGAGCTGCCGTCGGGGCTGCCGCTTCGGCGGACAACTGGTCCACCTGCAGGTAGCTGCCAGGCTGTACGAGCAGCGCTATCAGCAGACCGATGAGCGCGGCCACCACGGTGGTGAGGAGAAAGAACAGGCCGGTACTTAGACCCATGCTGCGCAATTGCTGCATGTCGCGCGAGCTGGTCATGCCCAGAATGATGGACGCCACCACCAGCGGTATCACGATCATCTGCACCATGGCCAGAAACAGGTAGCCGGGCGTGGCCAGCCAGTTGCTCACCAGCGTGGCCGTGGCCGGCGCCAACCAGCCGCCCGTCGGGCCGATCGCCATGCCGGTGGCCACGCCCGCCACCATGGCCACCAGCACCTGCAACCACAGCCGCGCCCGCACGAATCCGCTGAGGCGAAAGGCCAGGCGACCGATGGAAGGATGGGTGGTGATCGGCAATGAAGGCAAGGGTGGTTCCGGGGCAACGGCTGCGTTGCCACCGAACATACAGGCGCGCCGCGGACAGGGAAAGGCTTGCCCGTGCGAATCACTGACTTCGGACAATGCGGCAGTGATTCCCGGGGTTCAGACTGTTTCTGGAGTCCCTCAATTGCCAGGAAGACAGATGTCCAAGACGATGAAAGCCGCCATTTTCGTGGAACCCGGTCGTATCGAACTGGCCGACAAGCCGGTGCCCGACGTCGGCCCCAACGACGCCTTGGTGCGGATCACCACGACCACGATCTGCGGCACCGATGTACACATCCTCAAAGGCGAGTACCCGGTGGCCAAGGGGCTGACCGTGGGTCATGAGCCTGTGGGCGTGATCGAAAAGCTGGGCAGCGCCGTACGAGGTTACACCGAGGGTCAGCGCGTGATCGCTGGCGCCATCTGCCCCGATTTCAACTCGTACGCAGCGCAAGACGGGGTGCCTTCGCAGGACGGCAGCTACCTGGTGCCGCAAGGCCTGTGCGGCTGCCACGGCTACAAGGCCACAGCGGGCTGGCGCTTTGGCAACCTGATCGACGGCACCCAGGCCGAGTACGTGCTGGTACCCGACGCGCATGCCAATCTGGCACCCATTCCCGACGGTTTGACCGACGAGCAGGTGCTGATGTGCCCCGACATCATGTCCACCGGCTTCAAGGGTGCCGAGAACGCCAACATCCGCATCGGTGACACGGTGGTGGTGTTTGCCCAGGGCCCGATCGGCCTGTGTGCCACGGCGGGCGCGCGACTGCTTGGCGCCTCCACCATCATCGCCGTCGACGGCAACGACCACCGCCTGGGCATCTCGAAGAAGATGGGCGCCGATATCACGCTCAACTACAAGACCTGTGACGTGGTGGACGAAGTCATGAAGCTCACCGGTGGCCGGGGCGCCGATTCATCCATCGAGGCTCTGGGCCTGCAAAGCACGTTCGAGTCGTCGCTGCGGGTGCTCAAGCCCGGTGGCACCCTGTCCAGCCTGGGTGTCTATTCGGAGGATCTGACCATCCCGCTGTCGGCGTTTGCGGCCGGCCTGGGCGACCACAGGATCAACACCGCCCTGTGCCCCGGCGGCAAGGAGCGCATGCGCCGCCTGATGAATGTGGTGGCCTCGGGCCGCATCGACCTGGGCGTGATGGTCACACACCACTACAAGCTGGAGAACATCGTGGAAGCCTACGAGCTGTTCTCCAAGCAGTGTGACGGCGTTCTGAAGGTGGCCATCAAGCCGGCCTGAAGACCCGTCCGATCCAGACCGGCGGCGGCGCTTCGAACGCAGCGCACGGCCCGGCGATGGTCTCGATGCCCCGGCGCTTCCCGCGCGAGGGGCCGGCTCGGCCGCAGGCCGAGCCGGCGCGCCCTCCAACTCGGCTCGGCTCAGCGACGCGTCAGACGATACCTTGCGCCATCATCGCATCGGCCACGCGCACGAAACCCGCCACGTTCGCCCCGTCGACATAGCTGACGGTGTTGTCGGGGCGCTTGCCGTGCTCGACACAGGTCTGGTGGATGCTGCACATGATGCCGAGCAACCGGTCTTCGACCTCGCGACTGCCCCAGACCAGACGCATCGCGTTCTGGCTCATCTCCAGCCCCGATGTGGCCACGCCTCCCGCATTGCTGGCTTTGCCAGGGGCATACGGCACGCGGCTTGCCTCGAACACCTCGATCGCCTGCAGCGTCGACGGCATGTTGGCGCCCTCGGCCACGCACTGCACGCCATTGGCCACCAAGAAGCGCGCATCGTCTTCATTGAGCTCGTTCTGCGTGGCGCAGGGCAATGCCACGTCCATCGGCACATGCCACGGCCGCTGGTCGGGAAGGAACTCGGCCTTGACCCGCTTTGCATAGTCGCTGACCCGGCCGTACTGGTGGTTCTTCACCTCCATCAACTCGGCCAGCTTGTCGGGCGTGAAACCGTCCTGGTCCACGACAGAACCGCTGGAATCGGACACCGTGATCACGATGGCGCCGAGTTGCATCGCCTTCTCGATCGCGTACTGGGCGACATTGCCCGACCCGGACACACCGACCCGCAATCCCTGCAGGCTCAGGCCCTTGCGCTTGAGCATTTCTTCGGTGAAGAAGACCGTACCGTAGCCGGTGGCTTCGGGCCGAATCAACGAACCGCCGAAACTCGGCCCCTTGCCGGTGAACACGCAGTCCGCGCGGTTCGTGATCTTCTTGACCATGCCCGTCATGAAACCCACCTCGCGCGAACCCACGCCGATGTCGCCGGCCGGCACGTCGGTGTCGGAACCGAGATGTCGGTACAACTCGAGCACGAAAGCCTGGCAAAACCGCATGACCTCACCCGGGCTCTTGCCTTTGGGGTCGAAGTCGCAACCGCCCTTGCCGCCGCCCATCGGCAAGGTCGTCAACGCGTTCTTGAAGGTCTGCTCGAACGCCAGGAACTTGAGAATCGACAGGTTGACCGACGGGTGGAAGCGCAGACCACCCTTGTAGGGCCCCAGCGCCAGGCTGTGCTGGACGCGGTAGCCGCGGTTGACCTCCACGTGGCCCTGGTCGTTGACCCATGCCACCCGGAAGATGATGATCCGCTCGGGTTCGACCAGGCGGTCGAGCAGGCCCTGCTCTGCGTACTTCGGCTCATGTTCGATGTAGGACCACAGGCTGTCCACCACCTCGGAGACAGCCTGCAGGTACTCCGGCTGGCCCGGGTTGCGCCGTTCGACGTTGGCGAGAAACTCTTGGCTCGACGCGTATTTCATGGGGTGTGGGCGGGGCAACCGGGTTCGGGACGAAGTCGTCGATTTTGCCCGAGCACAGGACCTCGACCCCAAACCTGTCCTGGCAGCCCGGTGCACGCGGCCTCCACGCCCCTTGGGTGACGCCCGTCGAATCGACACGCAGATCAGCCAACGCCCGCAAGAAGCCTCGATCGAACGGTCGAAGGGGCCACCGCGGCAGCCTCGCGGCAGGCCGTGCGGCGCCACCTCACGCGCACGCAAGCCGATCCGATCGTGATGCGTGGCCCGCGCGGCTGAAGCGCTTCTTGCGAACATCGGCGGCGCGACGACCGACCGGGGGATTCGACAAGCATGCTCACCGGAGTCGATGCTCGAACCACCGATTGCACGGGCCCGTGACCGCGTGGTGGCGTGCGCCCGCTGAACTGCGGCCGCAATCGACAACGGCAGCGGTACACCGCGAGCACGTCCGGCATCGTCGCAACCGGCGGCGCGCAATGGACGGCACGCCCGGTTTGCGGTGCGTTGTCGCAGCGCACCGGCCAGAACATCGCCACGCGAGATTCGCACTCGACATCCAAGGTATCATGAACTTCGCGATATGATTGCATTGCGCGATGTCGGGACACACAGCGCCCCTCACGCCGCTCGTTGCCCAACAGGTTCAAGGCCAGATGAACAGTCCCTCGCAACCTCCGTCCCCGGAGAACTCGGCCGATTTGCAGGCGAACATCGATCGCGGG
>CAADHA010000124.1 GCA_900696685.1 uncultured Planctomycetota bacterium | reverse complement strand
CCTCGATGCCTTCCCCCTCATCCCCGCTTCTCCCCGCACTCCGGGCAGCGCGTGATCGACTCGTCCAGCCCGCGCAACTCGTAGCCGCAGCCGAGGCAGAGGTCGTAGCCCGCCTCGCGCATCGCCATCCGCACAGGGCGCACGTAGAGCGAGCGGAACATCCATGCGCTCCACGGCCAGAAGAGGAGCACGATCATCAGCAGCGCGACAATGAACAGTCCCGTCTGGCCTGCGTATCCCAGCCAGCGCAGATTCATCGCCGGAATCTATTCCTCGCCCGGCTCGTTCAGTCGCCACGACACGCCGAAACAGCCCTCGCACCAGATGAACTTCTCACTGTAGCCGTAGTTGTCGGGCGGCATCATCGTAGCCGCTTACCCGAAGGTCGTCGTTTATTGAGACGATTCCTCGCCGGTCCGTTCAATCCAGATCGTTTCAATCTCCGCTTGAAGGATCGGCAGATGGCCCTCAATAACGCCCCATACGGTCTGGTTCGAGATTGCGAAGTACCCGTGCGCGAGATGATTGCGAAATGAAATGATGTCGCGCGCCGCGGTGATGCGCGTCTCCAGGGGAGGCTCGGCGATAAGCATCTGACGAGGCGCCTCGCCGATCAGCAGAAACTCCCGTTCGACGGCGCTCCGGATTTGGCGGTTCGAGCAATACGACTCCAAGTCGATCCCGGCGACGGCGGTCTGAATGGCCGCAATCGCCTCGCGGATGTCTTCCAGCCAGGCGACCAGATCACGCGGCGGCATAAAGAGGCACTCGGTGGCGCTCCACCGCCTCACGGATGCGCCGATTGCGAATCCCGTCATGCTCGGCGAGATCGACCTCTTGACCAAACATGACGCGCAGGTCCGCCTCAATGGCGAAGAAGTGCCGTGCCCGTTCCGCGGATTGCATCGGAAGGAACTCGACGAGAAAGTCGAGATCGCTCTCGCCGGACCGGAATTCGCCCGACGCGGCGGAACCGAAGAGCGACATCGACTTCACCCCGTGTCGCCGGCAGAGGATGCTGAGGTCATCCAGACGTTCGCGAATGAGGGGAAGCACGGCTGGTGATTATTGCAAAGGCTGGGAGTGAGGATGATCGAAGGGCGCCAGGCGGCGGCTCAGCGCCGAACGTCCGAGCTCGAGCGTTCGCCGCCCGCCGCTCAGAATCCTCAGCGCGGACTCGCCTCCGAGACCACACATACAGGAGGCAGGGCCCAGATGACCGCAGCAATGCGCCAGGACCACGAACCGCGCAAAATGATGAAAGCCAGCAGAGTCGCCGAGGGGGCCGCGAACAGCAAACCCAAGCCGAAGACGCCCCGATAGTCGTTGCCGGCCACCGTGACCGTAGCACAGAATACGGCGGCAAGCATCGAACCGACGCCGAGGAGAAACGGGTACGCAGTGACTCGACGATTCATCCACGGCCCATGCGTCTCGGAGTTCATTGGCAATCTACTTCCCCCCCTGCTCTCGTCCGCGAAAGTACTCCAGCACCATCTCATTCGGATTTCCGCCTTCCCAGAGGACGCCGAAGGCGCTTCCGTCCGGCCGGGTCACCGGATTTGCATCAGCAATCCGCAACGGATCGAAACTCCAGTCCACCGCGACCACCTCGCGCAGCGAGCGTGCGTACGCCACGTCGCCGGTGTGCGAACCATAAAGTACGATGCCCGCCCCGCCCGGCGATTCGAGCACTGTCAGCAGGTCATCCCACGAACTCGGCCGGCGGTCGTCGTTGGCCTTGAGAAACTCGACAAGCAGCGTGCCTGTGTCCCACGCGGCGTACGTCTCGGGCAGGAGCCGCCACGACCGATAGGCGCCGTAGCCGGCCCAGAGCCCGAACGCGAAAATCGCGATCCCGATGAGGCCGATGATCTGGCGTCGGTGGGTCGTCATCAAACGAATCCTGCCCGCGACTAGGCGATTGTCCTGCGGCGAGCGTTGTGCCTGACGCTACTTTTTCGCCTCCAGCACCTGACGAATCTCTTCCGGCCCGAGGATCTTTGCGCCGCCATTGCCGTCGGAGACGGCGACGGACTCGCCGAGGAGCATGTGCCGCCGCAGCGCGGCGCGGACGGAGTTGCGGGCAGCACGATCCATTCCTTCGCGATCTTCGAAACGGCTCACCATCGCCTGCCGGGCTGTTGGTTGGATCATCGCAGTTTCCTCAACAGACTCCAGATACGGGGATTGGCGATCCCTTCTTCACGGTAAGCGAGGCCACCTTCTGCAATGCGCTCATATTCGCCTCCGGTCGAGTTTTCGTACACGACCCAACGCTGGGCGATCGGCGCGTAGAGATGCGAGAAGTTGGATGCGCTTCGACGCCATCGTCTTCGCACGACCTGCTCTGGAACGTCGTGACCGCCGGCGCGCACGCGGGACGCCACGCGCGCCGACGCAATCTCAGGAGTCTGCACCCACACATACTCGATCCAGAACTCGTATCCGCGCTGTTGCAGCCGCTTTATTCAAGGCGCAAACGATCGACTGGCCAACGTGGTCTCGAAGGCGAATGTCTCCTTGCGTGCCGCGAGCTGCCGCATTTCATGCAGCATGACACGGCCGGATTCGAAAGCCCGACTCTCGGGATTGAGGCCGGAGAGCCCCAGAGCAATGAGATCAGCATTGACGAAAGTCCCAACGCCAAGGTGCCCGAGGAGACCGCCCGCAACCGTCCACTTTCCCGCACCGTCGGGACCACCGATCACGACGATCGTCGGACTGGAGTCGATCACGACATCGGCACTTTCACATCCTGCTCCGCCGCACACTTCTTCGCTTCGTCATACCCTGCATCGACGTGGCGGATCACGCCCATGAGCGGGTCGTTGGTGAGAACACGCTTGAGGCGCCTGGCCGCGGCATCGGTGCCGTCGGCCACGATGACCTGGCCGGCGTGCTGGGAGAAGCCGATGCCCACGCCGCCGCCGTGGTGGAAACTCACCCAACTCGCGCCGCCGGCGGTGTTGACCAGCGCGTTGAGAATCGCCCAATCGCTCACGGCGTCCGTTCCATCTCTCATCCCTTCCGTCTCGCGGTTGGGGCTGGCGACGGAGCCGCAGTCGAGGTGGTCGCGGCCGATGACGATGGGCGCCTTGACCTTGCCGGTGCGCACGAGGTCATTGAACGCCAGGCCGGCCTTGTCGCGCTCGCCCAGGCCGAGCCAGCAGATGCGCGCGGGCAGGCCCTGGAAGGCGATGCGATCCTGCGCCATGCGGATCCAGCGGTGGAGCGATTCATCGTGGGGAAAGAGCTGCAGGATTGCTTCGTCCGTGGCGCGGATGTCGGCCTCATCGCCCGAGAGCGCGACCCACCGGAACGGCCCGCGGCCGCGGCAGAACTGCGGCCGGATGAACGCCGGCACGAAGCCGGGAAATGAAAACGCATCGCTCAGTCCGTTGTCGTAGGCCCGCTGGCGGATGTTGTTGCCGTAATCGAAGACGACTGCCCCGCGATTCTGAAACTCGACCATCGCCTTGACGTGCCGCGTCATGGTGTTGAGGCTGAGGCGTTCGTATTCGTGCGGGTCGTGAGAGCGCAGGTACGAGGCTTCCTGGACCGTCAGGCCGGAGGGAACATAGGAGAGGGCGTCGTGCGCCGAGGTCTGGTCGGTGACGGCATCGGGCGTGATGCCGCGAGCGAGGAGCGTTTCACAGAGTTCAGCGGCATTCTCTTCGACGCCGATGGAAAGGGCACGACCGTCGTGCGCGGCGCGGACCGCGGCGTCAATGGCGGCATCGACGCTCTCGGCGATTTCGTCGAGATAGCGCGTCTCGCGCCGCCGTTCGAGGCGGGAGAGATCGACGTCGGCAATGAGGCAGACGCCCTCGTTCATGGTGATGGCCAGCGGCTGCGCGCCGC
The DNA here is from genome assembly GCA_900696685.1 of uncultured Planctomycetota bacterium. Classification (GTDB taxonomy): domain Bacteria; phylum Planctomycetota; class Phycisphaerae; order Phycisphaerales; family UBA5793; genus UBA5793. The sequence goes on along the minus strand of CAADHA010000124.1, from coordinate 44,480 downwards.
CCATTCCGCCGCAGCCGGCGGTGAGGCACAGGCGACCCTTGAGCGTGCCGCCGAAGTGCTTGCGCGCGGCCTCGGCGAAAGTCTCGTAGGTGCCCTGCACGATCCCCTGCGTGCCGATGTAAATCCAGGAGCCCGCAGTCATCTGCCCGAACATCATCAGTCCGCGGGCGCAGAGGCTGTCGAAGTGGGCCTGCGTCGCCCAGTGCGGCACGAGGTTTGAGTTGGCGATGAGGACGCGCGGGGCGTCTTCGTGCGTACGCACGATGCCGACGGGCTTGCCGGATTGAACGAGCAGCGTCTCATCGGCGGCCAGATCCTTAAGCGCCGCGATGATGGCGTCGTAGGCTTCCCACGAGCGCGCCGCCTGGCCCCGACCGCCGTAGACGATCAGGTGATCGGGATCTTCCGCGACGGCGGGATCGAGGTTGTTCATGAGCATGCGCATCGCGGCCTCGGCCTGCCAGGTCTTGCAGGTCCGCTGCGAACCGCGGGGCGCAACGATGTGGTGATGCACGGCTGTAGTCATGGCACACCCCCGAGCGATCATACCCGGCTGCGGGCGTCAGGCTTGGGTCGTTGAAGGGCGCAGCGATCCGCGGGTTCCGGGGCGGCACGCAGCCTGCCCCCGACTTTGCGAGACTCGCGCTATGCACCCAGGCGCAGGCGATGGGCGAGGAAGTTGGGCAGGCCGGCCGCGAGGATCGCGTCCTGCGTCTGCTCCACCGCGTAGGGGATGCGGTGCACGGTGAAAGTGCGCTGGTCCACGTCGAGGATGCCGAAACTGGCGTCAGGATTGCCGTCGCGCGGCTGGCCGACGCTTCCCGGGTTGATGATGTAGCGGTAGTGCGGGTCGAGTCGCAGCGGCAGGTTGGGAGGCAGGAAGGCGACGCGAACCTGCCGCGGCTCGATCGGTGCGTAACCGACTTCCGGCGTGCCGAAGGCGATCGGAATGTGCGTGTGGCCGACGAAGAGGCAGTGGTTGTCGAACCCGCCGTAGGCGAGGGCCGCGTTGCGCTGGTCGTGGATGTAGTCGGTGCCCGCGTCATCGACGGGCGAAGCGTGGCAGAGCGTCACGTCATCGAGATCGGCGATCTTCGGCATCGCGGCGATCTGCTCCCGGTGCGCCTCCGTCAGCCGGTCGCGCGTGAACTCCAGCGAGAGTCGCGCCGTCGGGTTGAAGCGATGCGCTTCAACATCGTCGATGATGCTCAGGTCGTGATTGCCCTGGACGGTGAAGATGTCGCGCCGGGCGATGAGATCGAGGCATTCGCCCGGGCTGGGGCCGTAGCCCACCACGTCGCCGAGGCAGAGTGTCGCGTCCACGCCCTTGCCGTCGATGCTGGCAAGGACGGCTTCGAGGGCCTGGAGGTTGCCGTGAATGTCCGAGATGAATGCGAAACGGGCCAAGAGAATGGGTTCCCACGAGGGTTGGTCGGTCGCACTCTTGTACGGGATTGGTATCGGTTGTTTGCAGAGGTCTCCTCTGTATAACGGGAATGACGCGGCGATGTTGCCCGATCCGGCAAAAGAAGTCGGTCGAGGCTACTGGTCCGGGTGGGTCTGGGCGGCTGCGGGGACGTTCGGCGCGGACTCGGCGGAGTCCGCGGCGGCTGCGGGCGCGTCGCCGGGCTTGTCCAGCCCATGCGCCTTCTTGTACGCGATGATCTTCGATCGATCGCCGGCGACGATCATAATGACGGCGCGGCCTGTGAACTTCGGCGGCATCTCGACCTTCCCGATATCCGCGAAGCGCTGCTCGATTTCTCGCAGGCGCGCGATGCCCTGCTCGCGATACTGGAACTCGCGGCCGCGCATCGGCTGCACAAACTGCACCTTGTGCCCTTCAAGGATGAAGCCCCGCGCCTGCTCGACGCGGATCTCCACGTCGTGCGGATCGATCTTGAGCGAGCGGCCGAGGCGGACTTCCTTGAGTTCGCTCTTCTTCGACCCGCCCGCCGAACGCTTCTCCTTCTTGGACAACTCGTACTTGTAGCGGCCGAAGTCCATGATCTTGCAGACCGGCGGCCGCGAGTCGGGCGAGATTTCCACGAGATCAAGGCCCGCCTCGTTCGCGAGGCGCTTGGCCTCCTCGAGGGGAATGATGCCCAACTGCTCGTTGTCGGGTCCGATGACGCGCAGGGGCGAGAAGCGGATCATGTCGTTGATTCGCTCCCGGCGGAACTGCTGGTCGCGCGGACCCATGAATCGACGATGTGCGATGGGACTTCTCCTCAGTACCAGATGGAAGGACGGCGATCGATCGCTCCGGCGGCGACGGATCGAAGACTGCTGCCGACGGCAGGGGAAACTCGAAAGCGTGAACGGGGAGATCTCATGCAGCCTGGGCCGAGGTCACTGCGCACTGAACTGCCCGGGGAAAGGCTTCCCGCATGGCTGGATCTCCGTCTTCTTCGGAAAGGCCGTGCGGTTCAACGCCGCTGTCAGCCCCTTCCGGTACCCACAAGATAGTCCGACCGGATCGACCCGGCAAGCGCAATCCTGCACATTCCCGAGCCGCGGGACCACAGTCTCCTGAAGACCGGTCGATGGAGGCGCGTTACGGAAGAATGAGCATGCAGTCGCCATATGAGTAGAAACGGTACGAACGTGCAACGGCCTCCCGGTAGGCCGCGAGGAGCGCATCGGTCCCGATGAACGCCGCCACGAGGGCCATGAGCGTCGAGCGCGGAAGGTGGAAGTTGGTCAGCAGGCCGTCCACGTGGCGAATCCGGCAGCCCGGCGTGATCAGCAGCCGCGTGGAGCCGCTCTCATCCTCCGTCGGAAGCGGATCGGCCAGGCTCTCAAGCGTCCGCACGGCCGTGGTGCCGACGGCGACGATGCGCCCGCCCGCGTCGCGTGTCCGGCGCAGAAGCGAGAGCGTCGATCGCGGCACTGAATACCACTCGTCGTGCATCAGATGTTCTTCAACATACTCAGTCTCGACGGGCTTGAAGGTGCCGGCGCCGACGTGGAGCGTGACGAAGCCCTCAGAAAGGCCGCGCCCCCTGCACGCCGCGAGGAGATCAGCCGTGAAGTGCAGCCCGGCCGTGGGCGCCGCGACGGCCCCCTCCGGTCCGGCGTAGACCGTCTGGTATCGCTCACGGTCTTCAGGAACGTCAAGGTGAACGTCCCCCTCCCTGCGTCGGCGGCTCAGGATGTAAGGCGGAAGCGGCGCATGGCCGGCGATCTCCAGCACTTCCCGCCAGGACGGCGCACCGTCGAGGCGCACTAGCCACTGGTCACCCTCATGTTCGACGATGGTGAACCGGGAGTCGGTCATCTCGCCATCGCGCGATTCGATCCGGTATTCGAGTCCGACGCGGGTGCGCGATCCGGGGCGCAGGAGCACGGCGGCGAGCAATGGATCGCCCGGCGTGCGGAGGAACAGCCCCTCCAGGCGGCCGCCCGTGTCGCAGCGCCGCGCCGCAAAACGAGCGGGAATGACTCTCGAGTCGTTAAGAATCAGCGCATCGCCCGGCCGCAGAAACTCGGGCAAGTCGCGGCTGCGGGCGTGTGCCGCGATCCGCCCGGATCGCTCCAGGACCATCATCCGCGAGGCATCCCGCACGGCGGCAGGATGCGCCGCAATCAGGTGCGGAGGCAAGTCATAGTCGAGCGCATCGGTCCGGAGCATGTCGATTCAGGGGTCAGACAATGTGCCGCGCCGGCAACAGCCGCTACAGGGCGATCCTGCACCGGCCACACGCGCGAAGCATAGGAGCGGCCTGCGGTGCGCCCGGGACGCGATTATCGCCCTTGGGGTCGCCGGCGGGTGAGGGTGCGGCACGTGCAGGCTGTGCAGGCATGGAGAGCGCCGTCGATGCTTCGATCAGCAGCCCCCCTGCCCCGCCGCCTCAACGGCGATGTCTGCCGCTGTGCCGGCGCCTCTTTCGCCTGCCTCCGCCGGTGGTCCGCCGGCTCGCGATCCGCATCGGGCCGGAGATCATCCGCACGCGGCAGACGCGGATTGTCGGGCGCGTCGCCTCGGGCCGCGATGAGTGTGATCGCTTCACGCCGTCGCGCGCCACGCCGAGTCGAGAGGTTCCGCGATCATCGGCCCGCGCAATCGACCCGGATTACACTCGCACAGAAGCCATGCTCCTCGACCGTGCGGCCGCGGAGGCGAAGCGCGACCTGGCCGAGGCTCGGACTCGCCTTGCCGAGGCCCGCGCCGATTACGCAGCGCTGGAGACAGGCGTGTCAGGAATGGGAGCGGACGACGGTCCGCCGATGTCTTATGCGATCGAGAGGCTGCCTGACGCGCATGGGTCGGTGGTCCGGCCGCCGCACCTCGTCCACGTCCCTGGCATCGTGCGTACCTACGTGTCCCCGGCAGGCCGGCTGATCGATGTGCTGATGTGAGGCGCGGGGCTGCCCGGGTCAGCAGCACCCTTCCTTCTTGTTGCCCGCGGCGAGGAGGCGCTCGCCCTGCTCGGGCGTCATCGATCCCTCGGCGATGTAGGCGGCGATCTCGCGGCGCGTTTTCTCGCGCTGCACCGTCCGGAAGACCGCCACGATGGATGAGAGTGCGGCCCACATCACGCCGGCGCAGGCCAGGAATGCCAGCACGACGACGTGTTCGTTGCGGCCGAGGAACTCCAGAATCGCCTGAAGGTCGGGATCAACGTTCATGGCTGCGTCTCCTTCGCTGCCGACAAGCCCCGGGCTGATCGCACGGACGGTCCGCGGAAACCTCTTTGGGAGCATACGGCTGCGGATTTCAACCGTCCGCCTCGAAGTTAACCGGTCCGGCCTTCCCCTGGGAGGTACAATGCACGACCCGGACGTCCTGCTCGATTCTAGCGACAATGCCGGCGGGACACCGCCTCGGCTTCGCCGTAACGCAAGGCATTCGCGGCCACTCGCGCTTCTTTTCACGCTGCTTCGCTCTCCATTTCCTGCCTACCGTTGCTGCATGACGACGTTTGCTCCTGACACCTCTTTCGTCCCCGGCGACATTGATTGCAGCGACTGGTCGCAGGTTGAGCCGCTCACGCGCGACCTGCTCGAGCGGCCGATCAACTCGGTAGACGCCCTGGAGCGTTGGCTGCTTGATCGCAGCGAACTCGAAGCCGCGCTGAGCGAGGCCCAGGCGAACCGCTACATCGCCATGACCTGCGACACGGAAAGCGAGGCCAAGAAGAAGGCCTTTCTCCAGTATGTCGAGGAGATCGAGCCGAAGTACAAGCCCATCGCCGCAGCGCTGAATCGGCGTCTCATCGCGTCGAGGGCGGCGGCCCAACTCAGCCCCGCGCGCTACGAGGTTCTGCTGCGCGACGCGAGGCGCGACGTCGAGATGTTCCGCGAGGCCAACGTCCCCATCGAAGTTGAACTCGCGAAACTCGACCAGCAGTACCAGGAGATCTGCGGCGCCATGACGTGCGACTTCGACGGACAGACCCGCACGCTGCCGCAGATGATGCGCTACCTCGAAGTCACCGATCGCGCGACGCGTCAGGCGGCGTGGACGGCCGTTGCCGAAAGGCGCCTCGCCGACGCCGACCGCATCGACGACCTCTTCGACGCCATGATCGCGCATCGGCACCGCATCGCCCTCAACGCCGGCTACCGCGACTTCCGCGACTACCAGCACGACCGCCTGCGGCGCTTCGACTACACGCCCGCGGACTGCTCCACCTTCCATGAGTCCGTCGAGCGCCTCGTCGTTCCGCTGATGCGGCGACTGGATGAGCAGAGGCGCGAGGCGCTCGGGCTTGAAACGCTCCGGCCGTGGGACCTGGCCGTCGATGTCCTGGGCCGGCCGCCGCTGCGCCCCTTCGCCACGGTCGAGCAGTTCGTCGAGGGCACGGAGCGCATCTTCCGACGAATGGACGGCGATCTCGGCACGATGTTCGCCAGCCTGCGCAGGCCCGAGTGCCTCGACCTCGAGTCGCGCAACGGCAAGGCGCCGGGCGGCTACCAGTACAACCGCGACCGCATCCGTCAGCCCTTCATCTTCATGAACGCGGCCGGCCTGCACCGCGATCTCATTACGCTGCTGCATGAGGGCGGGCACGCGTTTCACTCGATCCTCTGCGCGGATGATCCGCTTCTGCCCTACCGCGGCGCGCCCATGGAGTTCGCCGAGGTCGCATCGATGAGCATGGAACTGCTCGCCCATCCCTTCCTTGACGAGTTCTACAGCCAAGCGGATGCGACCCGCGCGCGGCGGCAGCACCTCGAGGCGATCATGTCGATCCTGCCGTGGATTGCGACGATCGACGCCTTCCAGCACTGGCTCTACACGAACCCCGGACATTCTCGCGACCAGCGCCTCGAGACGTGGCGCCGACTCGACGATCGTTTCGGCCACCGCCTCGACTGGACCGGTCTGGAAGCGCATCACGACCGGTCATGGCAGCGGCAACTGCATCTCTTCGGCGTGCCGTTCTACTACATCGAGTACGGCATCGCGCAGATCGGCGCGCTGCAGATGTGGGTGAACTTCCGGCGCGACCGGAAGGCGGCGGTGCGGCGCTACCGCGCCGGACTGGCGCTGGGCGGATCACGGCCGCTGCCGCAGTTGTGGTCCGAGGCCGGGCTGGAGTTCGACTTCGGCCCCCAGCGTCTCGTTTCACTGATGCGCGAGGTCGATTCCGAACTCGCCGCGCTTCCCGCGTGACGGATGGTCCACTCCGCACCGGGCCGACTCGCCAGCCGGCCCCTGACAAAACAAAAGGGACAGGTACATTTATTTCTGGCGCGGCGTCGTGCGCAAGTCGTTGCAGATCAACGACATAAAATGTACCTGTCCCTTTTGTTGCGTCAGCGGAGGGCGGCGCAGGCGGCGCCGATGTCGCGGCGCAGTTGCATGCCCTCGAAGTGGATGAGGTCGCATGCCTGGAGGGTGCGGTGGCGCGCCGTTGCGACGGTCGCGCCGAGGGCCGTCACGCCGAGGACGCGCCCGCCGCTGTTGACGATGCCCCCCCCCTCTCGCTTCGTCCCCGCGTGGAACACCATCACGTCTTCGAGCGCGGCGGCCTCCTCGAGGCCGGTGATGGGCAGGCCCTTGCGATGCGGGCCGGGATAGCCCGGCGACGCGATCACGACGATGCAACTGCTCCGCCCGTCCCAGCGCACTTCGATCTCGTCGAGGCGGCCGGCCGCCGTCGCCCACAGGGCTTCAAGCAGGTCGGAGCGCAGGCGCATCATCAGCGCCTGACACTCAGGGTCTCCGAAGCGGCAGTTGAACTCGATGACCTTGGGCCCGGCGGGCGTGATCATCAGCCCCGCGTAGAGCACGCCGCGGTACTCGATCTCCTCGCGCACAAGCGCATCGAGCGTGGGCACGAGTATCTCCTGCTCGATGCGCGCGAGCGTCGAGGCGTCGAGCCAGGGCACGGGGCTGTAGGCGCCCATGCCGCCCGTGTTCGGGCCTTCGTCCCCTTCGAGAAGCCGCTTATGATCCTGACACGGCTCGAGCACGTAGATCGTCCGACCGTCCACGAGCGCGAAGACGGACACCTCCGGCCCGCTGAGGCGCTCTTCGATCACGACGGTTTCGCCGGCGGAGCCGAAGATGCGCTGCTTCATGATCTGACCGAGCGCTTCGATCGCCTCTTCAAGGGATTCGGGCACGACGACGCCCTTGCCCGCCGCAAGCCCCGAGGCCTTGATCACCGGCATCTCCTCGCGGCTCTGGAGGTATTGCACCGCCTGTTCGTAATTGGAGAAGATGCGCGCCTCGGCTGTTGGGACGGAGGAGGAGCGCATCAACTGCTTGGCCCACGCCTTGTTGGCCTCGATCTGCGCCGCGGCCCTGCTCACGCCGAAGACCAGCCTTTTCTCCGTTGCGAGCGCGTCGGCCATGCCCTCCGCGAGCGGACCTTCGGGCCCGATGACCACGAGGTCGATTTGATGCTGATCGCACCACTTGATCAGGCGCCACGATTCCCGCGCCTCGATCGGCACGGCACAGGGCTTCCCGAGCGCCGCAAGGCCCGGATTCACCGAGTGAGTGACGTACAGGTTGCCCAGGCGAGGGGCCTGAGCGATCTTCCACGCCAGCGCGTGCTCGCGCCCGCCCCCGCCCACCAGCAGGACATTGACTTTGTCAGGACAGGGCGGCCCCTTGCGGCCGCGACGATTCCCGGTCATTGGACTCATCGCGCCGAGTGTACCGCGCCGATCATGCGGGGCAAATCGAATCGATCATCGGCATCGACGGCAGCGAGGCCGGGAACACGCTGAATCAGCCGCGCTCGATGTGCTCGGGCCTTGGCTTGGCGCGCCGGACCTGGCCCTCGACGGCCTTCAGAGGCGCCTTGCGCACCTCCCAGATCAGCCCAAGGCGCTGCATCATGAGAATAAGGTAATACGCCGGATCGATCTGCCACCAGTGAAAGCCCAGGTTCGCGGAGTGGGGGTAGTAGTGGTGGTTGTTGTGCCACCCTTCGCCGAAGTTGATCCACGAGAGCCAGCCGACATTGCGGCTGTCATCGCCCGTGTCGTAGCGGCGCCTGCCCCACAGGTGCGTGACAGAGTTGATGCAGAACGTGGCGTGCCAGGCGAGCACAGTGCCCAGCACCGGGCCCCAGACCAGCATCGACCAGGCGCCCGACGAGGCGCCCACGCCCTTGCTCACGCCCCAGGCCGCCCCGAGAGCCCCGAAGAAACACCAGTACAGAATCGGTGGAATCCAGTACCACCGGTCGAGGAAGCGCAGCTCGGGATAGCGTGCGAGGTCTCGCACCCACTTGTAGTTCGAAGGCTGGTGCGCATCCTCGAAGATCCAGACGAGGTGCGAGCGCCAGAAGTTGAGGACCGTCGGGGAATGAGGGTCATCGACGGTCTCGGCGAAGGCGTGATGCCTGCGATGGTGCGCGGCCCACCACAACGTGCCCCGCTGCGCTGCGCAGCCCGCCCAGAACGCGAGGACGAACTGAAACCAGCGCGTGGTGCTGAAGGTGCGGTGGCTGAAGTAGCGGTGCATCCACCCCGCCATCCCCACCATGAAGAAGCAGTACGTGAAAAGGCACGCCGCGACCAGTTCCCACGAGAAGAGAACGAAGGGCAGGGCGAGCGTGGCGAAGTGGACGGCGGCGAACGGCGTGATGCGGCGAGCGAGAATCAGCCACCGCCGGCCACGGCTGTAGGCCGTCGCCGCCGGCGAAGCGATCGCGGGCAGCGCCGCCTGGAGAGAAGTAAACGCATCCGTTGCGGCCAGAGGCGCGGTACGAATCGTCATTGAGCCGACCTGCTCCAACAGTTGCGTCATCGACTTCCTCTCACCCCTGATCGTTCCCTGATGCCGACGGAACAGGCCGCACAAGAGGCAGGCCGCCACCCATCAATATGTCGTCAATCCGTCCGCACAAACTGCCCTGGACGGCGAAATCTGCCGCAATCCACATTCCGGAAACTGACGCCGGCAGATCAATCCGGCGGTCCGCGCCCGCTCCGGCGACCCCTGGAATGCCGCCAGACCGCCGAAGTGTATCGCCCAGGTCGGCCAAGCCCAAACAAACTCCCTTCGCAACGAATCGATTCCCACACGAACCTTCGCGGCCTGCATTTCGTGCGTGGCATGACGTTGCGGCGCCCCCGCCCAGTCCGATAGCCGCCGCATGGATGCGCGAGAATAAACGGGACAGGTACATTTGTTTCTGCCAGAAAATGCGGCGTAACGTCTTGATAATCAAAGACATAAAATGTACCTGTCCCGTTTGTTCCGCCAGCACGGGTGTCGCCCGGCATCCTTGCCACAAGAATGGACGACTCGCGGCCGGGGCGACCCGTTGCCAGGTCGTCGCCGCTCCCCTACGATCGCCGCCTATGGCCCAGATCCGCGAGATCAAGAAGCGCATCAAGGCGGTTTCCAACATCCGCCGCATCACCAACACGATGCAGATGATCGCCACGGCGCGATTCAAGAGCAGCCTCGACCGCGCCACCGCCACCAAGCCCTACACGCAGAAGGTCCGTGCCCTCGTCGGCGAACTGGCCTCGGGCGCTTCGGACATCCGTCACTTCCTCTTTGACCCGCCGACGCCCTCGCCCCGGCGCGAACTCGTTCTCGTGATTACCTCTGACCGAGGCCTGTGCGGAGCATACAACTCGAACGTCCTGCGGTCGGCCACAGCCTACCTGCGCTCCCTCGAGTATCCGGTGAGGCTCGAGGTCGTGGGCAAGAAGGGCGTCATGTTCTACCGCTTCGCCGGATTCGAAGTGGCGCAGCAGCACACCCAGTTCGGCGAGAAGCCGACCTACGCCGCCGTCGAAGCCCTCGCCCAGCGCTACATGGACGAGTTCAGAGCCGTCCAGTACGACAAGGTCTCCGTCGCGTACATGAAGTTCATTTCGACTGGGCGACAGTCGCCGGTCGTGGAGCAGGTTCTTCCCCTGAGCACGCCCGCCGCAGCCGGCAAGGACGGCGGCGGCCGCAGTGCCGAGTACGAGTTCAGCCCCGACGCGCAGAGCCTGCTCGCGGACCTGCTGCCCATCACCGTCAAGACGAGCCTCTTCCAGGCTTTCAACGATGCGGTGGTGAGCGAGCACGTTTCGCGCATGGTGGCGATGAAGGCCGCCACGGACAATGCCGGAAAGCTCCGCAAGACGCTCCGCCGCAAGTACAACCGCGCCCGCCAGACCCAGATCACAACGGAACTCAACGAGATCATCGGCGGCTCGGCGGCATTGGGTTGACCGTCGATCACGATCACGTCGGCCGCCCGACCCCTGCATGAGGCGATCCGTTGCAGCGGTCGCGACGGGACGGACCGAAGGCCGTTCTGCTATGACCGCTGTCGCACGGCGCAGGCGCCAACTCGGCCGCTGGTGAACGCGACACCGGTCGCCTAAACTCTGCGTCCTACAGCGCGACTGCGATCCGATCTTGAGCGGTCCGGCGACACACCATTCACGAGCAAGTCCATCTGAGGAGGCGGGCGATGACGATGCAGAAGGCAACCAACATACACTGGCACGAGGGCGAGGTCAGCCGTGAAGAGCGCTGGAAGGCGCTCGGTCAGAAGGGCTGCGTCATGTGGTTTACCGGCCTGTCGGGATCGGGCAAGTCCACGATCGCGTGCGCCCTCGAGTCCGCGCTGGTCAATCTCGGGCACCATTGCTACCGGCTCGACGGCGACAACATCCGCTTCGGCCTCAACAAGAACCTCGGTTTCAGTGCTGAAGACCGGGCGGAGAACATCCGCCGCATCGGCGAAGTGGCCAAACTCTTCGCCGACGCCGGGATCATCACGCTCACCAGTTTCATCAGCCCCTACCTGCGCGACCGGCAGACTGCGCGCGAGACATGCGAGAAGGGCGGCATGAAGTTCTTCGAGGTCTACGTCGAAACGCCCCTCGAGGTGGCAGAAGCCCGCGATCCCAAGGGCCTCTACAAGAAGGCCCGCGCCGGCGAGATCAAGGGATTCACCGGCATCGACGATCCCTACGAAGCGCCCCAGAAGGCGGAGATCATCCTCAACACGGCGGAGATGACCCTCGACGAGGAAGTCATCGCCCTTGTCGACTTCCTCCGCGGTCAGGGGATCATCCGCAAGGGCTGATTCTCTTCCCCCTTCGCCCCCGGCTCTTCCGGAAGCAGCCGACCGATCTTTGCGAACCTGCTCGGCAAATCGCCGATAGGATGCCGGCCGGTCGTTGCCTTTCGCCGTAACCGCGGGAAGATTGGCAGCCGCCGAACGCCTCGTCCTGCGCCGGCGCCGATGTCCCCTCGATACCGAATATCTGACACGGTTCTTCTGGAGATCGCGAGCATGAGTGCAAGCGCGTGGCGGATGGCGTCCCTGGCGTGCGTGACGATTTGCGGCAGCGCATCGGCGGATGATGACTTCGGATGGCTCGTTCGAGGCGAAGGCGTCGGCGCGGTTCAGCCGGCGGATCCGCCCGCGGAAAAGAGCCCGGCCTCCGTTCCCTTCGGGCAGGCCGGTTCATGGCGCTGGGCGATCTACGGCGGCGCGGCGGCGGACGTGAGCAATGACGCCGAGCACTACAACCTCCACTTCGCCGCCGAGCACTTCCTCGCCGAGTACTTCAGCATCAACCTCGAACTCGGCGGCCTCTTTTTTGATCAGGATCAGGACACCGGCGGAGCGAACTTCAACCTTCTCTTCCGCTGGCACTTCCTCCAGGGAGACGACTGGACGATCTACGGCGACGCCGGGGCCGGCCTGCTCCTTGCCGGCGAGGAAGTCCCGGAGACCGGGACCAACTTCAACTTCACTCCCCAGGCCGGCATTGGCGGCACGCTCAGCATCGGCGGCGACGGCGCGCGGCTCATCGGCGGCCTGCGCTGGCACCATATCTCCAACGCGCGCATCAAGGGCGAAGACCACAACCCAGGCCGCGACTCCCTCATGCTCTACGTCGGCGTGTCGTTCCCGTGGTGAGCGCCTGCGGCTCCTGGCCAATCGCGCGCCGCCAGGCGGCGCAAGCCGATCCACCGGCTGATGCAACATGGCCGCGCGTCAAGGGCGCGGCCGACTGTGCTGCGTCTGCGCACGCGATTACGCCGGGGCCGTCTCCTTCGCCTTCGCCTCGTCCTTGAGGACAGCCTTTCGGCTCAACTTGATGCGGCCCTGATCGTCGATCGAGATGACCTTGACCTTGATCGTGTCGCCGAGTTTGACGACATCTCCGACGTTCTTGACGAATCCCTCGGCGAGTTCGGAGACGTGGCACATGCCGTCGGTGCCCGGTGCGATCTCGACGAAGCACCCGAAGTCCTTGACGGCGACAACTTTTCCGGTATAGACGGTGCCGACCTTGACCTCGGCGGTGAGGGCCTCGACTTCTGCCTTGGCCTGGGCCGCGGCCTCGGCGTTGGCCGTGGCGATCATCACAGTGCCGTCGTCCTCGACGTCGATGGTCGCGCCGGTGCGCTCCTGGATGGCGCGGATCGTCTTGCCGCCGGGGCCGATGAGTTTGCCGATGTTGTCGGGACTGATGCGCAGCGTGATGATGCGCGGGGCGAAGGGGCTGATGTCCGGGCGCGGGCGTGCGATGACCTTCTCCATCTCGCCGATCAGCCAGAGTCGCCCTTCCTTCGCCTGGGCGAAGATGCGGGTGATCTGATCGAAGTTGAGTCCGCGGGCCTTGAGATCGAGTTGGATGCCGGTGATGCCTTCGCGCGTGCCGCAGATCTTGAAGTCCATGTCGCCGAAGAAGTCCTCCTCGCCGATGATGTCGGTGATGTAGGTCTCTTCGTTCGTGTCGTCGTCGGTCACGCGGCCGATGGAGATGCCCGCGACAATGTTCTTGATGGGCACGCCGGCGTCCATGAGGGCGAGTGTTCCGCCGCAGACGGACGCCATCGACGATGAGCCGTTGGACTCGGTGATGTCGGAGACGACGCGGATGGTGTAGGGGAACTCCTCCGGATCGGGGAGAACGCCGACGAGGCTGCGCTCGGCGAGCGCGCCGTGGCCGATCTCGCGCCGGCCGGGACCCATGATGCGCTTGGCTTCGCCGGTGCAGAATGGCGGGAAGTTGTAGTGCAGTGTGAACTTCTTCGAGTACTCCGGGAGCAGCCCGTCGATGATCTGCTCGTCGCGGCTGGTACCGAGCGTGCAGGAGACGAGCGACTGCGTCTCGCCTCGCTGGAAGAGGGCCGAGCCGTGCGTCCGCTGGAAAAGCCCGACCTCCATTTCGAGGGGCCGGATCTCCTTGAGGTCGCGGCCGTCAGCGCGGATGCCCTTCTTGGCGAGCAGGCGACGCGCCGTCTTCTTCTCCAGGATGCGGATCGCCTCCCTGCAATGACTGACCTTCTGGGCATGTGCGACGAACTCGTTGTAGTTGCCGCTGGTGGGAGCCGGACAGTGCTTTGCAAGGAACTCGTCGGAGATGGCGGCGATGCGCTCGGCGCGCTCCAGTTTGCCCGGAATCTGGCGGGCTGCCGTCATCGCGTCACCGAGTTCCTTCTTCACCAGCGCCGTGATCTCTTCGGGCACGGTCACCAGGTCGCCGACGACCTTGGGCTGGCCGGCCTTCTCGACGAGTTCGTTGATGAGGCCGAGGATGTCCTTGATGTGCTCGTACCCGAACCTCATGGCGCTGATGACGTCTGCATCAGGCACTTCGGCGGCGCCGACCTCGATCATGTTCATCCCGTCCTTGTGGCCGGAGAGGACGAGGTCGATATCAGAGTATTCGAGTTGAGCGCTCGTCGGGTTGATGACGAACTGATCGTCGATGCGGCCGACGCGCACGGTGGCGATGGGCCCCTCGAAGGGGCAGGAACTGATCGCCAGCGCCGCCGACGCCGCCGTGCCTGCGAGGACGTCGCTGTCGTTGAGCGTGTCGTGGCTCATGACCCAGCACTGGACCTGCACCTCGTCGATGAATCCGTCGGGAAAGAGCGGACGGATCGGCCGGTCGATCATCCGCATCGTGAGGATTTCCTTTTCATTGGGGGCGCCTTCGCGCTTGCGAAAGCCGCCGGGGAACTTGCCCGCAGCCGGGGCCTTTTCGCGGTAGTCGACGGTGAGGGGGAAGAAGTCCAGGCCCGGCCTGGCCGGAGCGCGAACCACGGTCGCCAGAACGGTCGTTCCGCCGTAAGTCGCGAGCACGGCCGCGCCGGCCTGACGCGCGATGCGGCCTGTTTCAATGGTCAGCGTGCGGCCGCCGATCTCGCGTGCAATTCTCGTGTACGCCATGATGTGTTGTGATTCCCTTCTGCGGCCAAGCCTGAACACGCACGGGCGGTCCCGAAGGACCATGCCGCGGCTGCGTTCACTGGCCCGGCCTTGATTCGATCAGCGGGCCCGATCGGCCGGATCAGCCCATGACGCGAGCGGTCCGACTCCATCCCTCGTTCCCGGACGGCAGCGCTGATGCAGCGGCAGCCGACGGTGCAGGATGGACCGGTCGGGCCAAGGCGTCGATGGGCCGATGCAGCGCGACTTCACCAGAGAAACGCTCCCGGTTACTTGCGCAGGCCCAGTTTTTCGATGAGTTTGAGATAGCCGTCGCGGTCGGTGCGCGAGAGGTATCGCAGCAGCCGATTGCGCTTGCCGACCATCATCAGCAGCCCGCGGCGGCTGTGATGATCCTGCTTGTGGTCCTTGAGGTGCTCGGTCAGGTCAGCCACGCGGGCGGTGATCAGGGCGATCTGGACCTCCGGCGAGCCGGAGTCCTTCTCGTGCCGCCTGTGGCCTGAGATGACCCTTGCGCGAGCTTCAGGTGCAATGGACATCAGTTTCCTCGTCTCTTGTCTGAGTTTCCATCAGTTGATGTGTGTCCGGGATGGTATCCCCGAGGAACGCAGCGGGCAATGAGGCGGGATTGCTCGGAAGCGGTTGAGGATTGCGGCTGCGGCGGACAGAATAAACGGGACAGGTACATTTTATGTCTTTGATTATCAAGCAGTTACGCAGCGTTTTCTGGCAGAAATAAATGTACCTGTCCCGTTTATTTTCGCACGCCGGCTGGGTTCGCGCGCCGCCGGGGCCAGGGGCTCGGCTGGGGTCGCCCGATGCTGACCGCATCTCGATTCCTGCCGGTTCTCGAGGAGGGGCCACAAGATCAGACTACTTGCAAATGCTCGCGGCCTGTCCGTCCTCGTCAGACAGTGGCGCAGTGGCAGACCGGGACATGAGCCCCATGCCGGAAAACTGCCCAGTGCCAATGCGGACCCGGTCGCAATGCGCGAAGGCGGCGAACACGCAACGACGAAGGTCGAGCAGCCCGCCTCTGCTCTTCGCATTCTGCGGCGAGGCCCTGATGCCGACTCTCCGCCAGGGGAGCAAGCGCCGGCCGTTGCCGCCGCAACGGACTACTTCTTCCCGCGGACCGGCGCCTTGGCCTCTTCAACGTCATCCTTCATTTCGATCGGCGCCGCGGGGTCCGCGATGGCGCCGTTCTTGATGAGCACCTTGGTGCGGATCTCGTTGAAGAGTTCGGCATTGTCCTTGAGGAACTGCTTGGAGTTCTCACGGCCCTGGCCGAGGCGCAGGTCGCCGTAGGAATACCACGCGCCGGATTTCTGAACGATGCCGTCCTTCTCGGCGAGGTCGATGAGATCGCCGGCTGCGGAGATGCCCTCGCTGAACATGATGTCGAACTCGGCGTCGCGGAAGGGAGGAGCGACCTTGTTCTTCACCACGCGGGCGCGGACGCGGTTGCCGACGTTGACTTCGCCGTCCTTGATGGCGCTGATGCGGCGGATGTCGATGCGGACGGAGGAGTAGAACTTGAGGGCCCGCCCGCCGGGGGTGGTTTCGGGCGAGCCGAACATCACGCCGATCTTCTCGCGGATCTGGTTGATGAAGATGACGGTGGTCTTGCTCTTGGAGATGGCGCCGGTGAGTTTTCGCAGGGCCTGGCTCATGAGGCGGGCCTGGAGGCCGACGTGCGTGTCGCCCATCTCGCCTTCGATTTCGGCGCGGGGGATGAGGGCCGCCACGGAGTCGATGACGACGACGTCGACGGCGTTGGATCGCACGAGCAGTTCGCAGATCTCCATCGCCTGCTCGCCGGTGTCGGGCTGGCTGACGAGGAGTTCGTCGACGTTGACGCCCAGGCGCCGCGCCCACGAGGGGTCGAGCGCATGCTCGGCGTCGATGAAGGCGGCGACGCCGCCGTTCTTCTGTGCGCTCGCGATGACGTGGAGAGCGAGGGTCGTCTTGCCGGAGGACTCGGGACCGAAGAGTTCGGCCACCCGGCCGCGGGGGATGCCGACGCCGCCCAGCGCGATGTCGAGGCTGATGGCGCCGGTGCTGATGCCCTCGATGGCGGCGATGTGCTGGCCGTCGAGTTTCATGATGGCGCCCTTGCCGAAGGCGCGTTCGATCTGGGTGATGGTGCGTTCGAGGGCCTGGGCGCGTCCCTGGACGTCGCGTTCGGTGGCGGTGGTGCTCATTTCGGCTGGCGTGCCCTTTCTGCCTGGGGTCGAGGCGGGGTCGGAGGCGGCGGAAGACCGCGTCGTGCGGCCGTTGACGGGGGCCTTGCTCTCAATCATAACCATGGGTTGCTCCTTCTCTTGGGAGGACGGGCCTGATCGGGGCCGACAAGTGGTGTTTGGTATATGATAGGATTGCTTGCCGGAAGGCGAAAGTCAACAGGAATGTGAACAAAAACCGTACGATGGTGAAAAAGTCGGTTCAGGCGGTCTGGGTCGCTGCAAGGAATGGCCGCGAAAAGGCGCAAAAGGCGCCAAATGGCGGTGAGAACGGCCCGCTCCAGAGGGGGGCCGCTTTTCACACTCTGATTTTTTGTGTCATTTGTGCTTTTTTGCGGCCATTCCCAGCCTTTCAGGTCGACTCGTCCGCGATCTTGCGCAGCCGGCGCAGGGCATCAAACGCCTGGAGCGGGGTCAGACCATCGAGATCGAGGCGGCGCAGTTCATCGAGCACCGGGCTGGCGACGAATTCGGTGAAGAGGTGCAGTTGCGCATCGCCCCGCGTGAGGCGGCTTGTCGATGCCGCTGCGGACAACTTGCCGTTGGTTCTCTCGGTGTGCACCTCGAGCGTGTCGAGCAGCCCCAGCGCCCGCTGCACGACGCTGCTGGGCAGGCCGGCGATCTTGGCGACATGAATGCCGTAACTGCGATCCGTCCGGCCCGGCACGATGCGATAGAGGAAGATGATCTCATCCGCCCACTCGCGCACCGCCACATGCAGGTTGCACACGTTTTCATCCTGGTCGGCGATGGCGGTGAGTTCGTGGTAGTGCGTGGCGAAGAGGGTGCGGGCCTTGATGCGCGCGAGTTGTTCGGCGATGGCCCACGCGAGGCTCAGCCCGTCGAGCGTCGAGGTGCCGCGCCCGATCTCATCGAGAATGACGAGGCTGCGCGGCGTCGCGTGGTGGAGGATGTTGGCCGTCTCGGTCATCTCGACCATGAAGGTCGAGCGGCCGGCGTGAAGTTCGTCGCTGGCGCCGATGCGCGTGAAGAGGCGGTCGGTCAGGCCGATCGTCGCCGACTCGGCGGGGACGAAGCAGCCCGTGTGCGCCAGCAGCGTGATGATCGCGATCTGGCGAATGTAGGTGCTCTTGCCCGCCATGTTCGGGCCGGTGATGAGCGCGAGAGTGGCAGGCTGACCTGCATCCTGGTTTCCGTCGCCTCCGCCCGCTCCCGACATGCCGAGCCGGCAGTCGTTGGGCACGAAGCGGTCCTTGAGAATCTCGTCGAGTACGGGATGACGCCCCGCGACGACGTCGATGCACGGCTGCTCCACGATCGTCGGCCGCGCGTAGCGCCCGCGCACCGCCTGCTCGGCGAATCCGCGCAGCACGTCGAGTTGCGCGATGATCTGCGCGAACTTGGCCAGTGCCGCGGAGTGTCCCGCCGCTTCGCGGCACATCTGCGCGAAGAGCATCTGCTCGCGATCGATCGCCCGGTCGCGCGCAGTGAGCACCTTGCTCTCAAACTCCTTGAGGTCGGGGGTGATGTAACGTTCGGCGTTCTTGAGCGTCTGCTTGCGCGAGAAGGCGTCGGGCACGCGGCTGGAATGAACGCTGGTGACTTCGATGTAGTAGCCGAAGACGCGGTTGTAGCCGACCTTGAGGGAGTTGATCCCCGTCTGGTCGATGAGTTTCTTCTGGTAGCGGGCGAGCCAGTCGTTGGCGTCGTTCTGAAGGTGGCGGCACTCGTCGAGTTGGGCATCGACGCCGTCGCGGATGAGTCCGCCTTCGCGCAGGTGATTGGGCGGGGCTTCGACGCAGCGCTGCACGATGGACTGCCCCAGCGCGCCGAGGTCATGGCGAAGCGAATCGATCGCCAGGCCGAAGGACTCCAGTGAAGGGCTCGGGCAGATGAGCAGGTGGAGGTCGTCGATGTCGGCGATGCTGCGCCCCAGCGCGACGAGGTCGCGCGGGGTGGCGCGGCCCATGTTCATGCGCCCCGCAATGCGCGCCACATCGTTCATGCCGCTGAGCCGCTCGCCGAGTTGACGCGCCATCTCCCGATCCTCGACAAAGGCCGAGACTGCCTGCTGACGCACGCAGATGGCCTCGATGTCGCGCAATGGGAAGCAGAGCCAGTCGCGCAGGAGGCGCTTGCCCATCGGGCTGCGCACGTGGCGCGCGAAGACGCCCATGAGCGAGCCCTCCGTCTCGCCGCTGCGCATGGTGCGCTCGACTTCGAGGCTGTGCAGGCTGGTGGCGTCGATGGTGAGGAACTCGGCCAGCGCGCGGCGGATGGGCGGGCGGATATGGGCGAGGCGGCCGGAGGGTTGGCCGCCAGAAGGCACAGAAGGCTCAGAATCACCATCCTTGTGACTTTTGTGCCTCCTTGCGGCCATCTCTTCGCCGCCCTGGGTTTCGCTCAGGTAGCGCAGCAGGGCGCCGGCGGGGGCGAGGCCGGGGTCATCGTCGCACAGGCCGAAGCCCGCCAGCATCGCGACTCCGTAATGGGCGCGGAGCGCCTCGAGCGCATCGCTGTGTCGGAAGTGCCACGAGGGCCGGCCGGTGAGGGCGCAGGGGCGCATCGCGCGCACGGCGGCGACGCGCGGCGGGGCTTCGCCCGTCGCCGTCTCGCTGTAGAGCAGTTCATCCACGCCGAGGCGGTTCACTTCGTCCGCCAGCGCGCCGGCCGCGATGTCGATGATCTCGAACGAACCGGTCGAGAGTTCGGCAAGGGCAAGCACCGCAGGCGAATCATCGCCCGCCTCGGTGAAGCACACGGCCGCGATGTGGTTCGAGCGCGCATCATCCAGAAGCGTCTCATCGACGAGCGTGCCGGCGGTGAGCACGCGCGTCACAGCGCGATCGACGACGCCCCTCGCGTCCTTCGGATCCTGCACCTGGTCGGCGACGGCGACACGGTAGCCCTGCTCGATCATCCGCCGCAGGTAGTTCTCGACGGCGTGATACGGCACGCCCGCCATCGGCACGCCCCTGGTGCGCTCAGTCAACGTGATGCCGAGGACTTTGTGTACGAGCAGGGCGTCATCGAAGAACATCTCGTAGAAGTCGCCCATGCGAAAAAAGAGCACGCACTCGGGGTGCTGCTTCTTGAACGCCATGTACTGGCGCATCGCCGGAGTGTCCGTCGGGTCGCTGGCGGCCATGATCGCGGGAGTTTAGGAGCGGCGGGGCCGGATGTGGTGCGTCAGCGAGCCCGACGCGTAAGCGAGAGTGGCCGTGCGAGGGCACTGGAGCCGCAACACCGGCAACATGCCGGATCATCCGCATGATGGCAAGTCACTGAACCGCGGCCGAAGCGACTGCCCGCGCGAGGCCCAGAAAGTTCGCCAGCAGTTGCGGCCCCTCGGTCGTGAGAAAACTCTCGGGGTGGAACTGCACGCCGTCGAGGGGTGCGGCGCCTGGAGGGGCCTTCCAGCGCAGGCCCATCACGACGTCATCGGCCGTCCACGCGGAGATGTCGAACTCGTCGAGCGGAATCGTCTCGCGCTGCACGATGAGGCTGTGGTAGCGTGTTGCGGTGAAGGGGTTGGGCAGGCCGGCGAAGAGCCCGCGCCCGTCGTGGTGGATGAGCGAGGTCTTGCCGTGCATGATGCTCGCCGCGCGGCGCACGACCATGCCGTGCGCCGCGCCGATGCACTGGTGCCCGAGGCACACGCCGAGGATCGGAACGAGACCGCGAAGCGAGCGGACGACTTCGTTGCACACACCCGCCTCGTTGGGAGTGCAGGGACCGGGCGAGAGGATGATGTGGGAGGGCCGCCGGGCCTCGATCTCCCGAGCGGTCATCTCGTCGTTGCGCACGACGCGCAGGTTCACCTGCGGATCGAGTTCGCCGATTCGCTGGACGAGGTTGAAGGTGAAGGAGTCGTAGTTGTCGATGAGCAGGATCATCGGCGGGGATGATAGGTGCGCGCCTGCGGGCGCTATGCCGCGGTGCCGGCGATGCCGTCCATCGTCACGAGGAAGAAGCGGTCGGTGATGGGATAGGGCAGGCGCTTGTAGTCGATCTCGACGCGCTGGTGGATGCGCAGGGCGAACTCCTCCGGGTCGGCGGTGACGGCGAGGAATGCGTCGCGGGCCGGGGCGGCGACGAGGAAGTTCGACCCGAGCACCGGCGCGAGGCGCCCGTGCAGCGACCCGAGGAGCAGGCGGCTGGCGTCGTAGCCGTCGTTCTCCTGGAAGACGGCCGCGCGGCCCCCGTTGCCCGCCTCGATGATGCGCAACTTGAGTTCCTCTGAATACGCCGCCAGGTTCCGCCGCGCCAGCGCATCGATCTCCTCCACCTCGGTGCCCCACTTGAGCATCTGTTCGACGGTGATGCTGACGGTGAGGTGAGGCATGTCGATGACGTAGAGCACCACGGTGTCGTTCACAAACGGCTGGTGGACGACGAGCTGGGAGTCAAGGTGCTGGAAAATCGACTCGGGCTGGATGCGCGGCATGATGCGCGGCCTGGCGAGGTCGAAGGGAAGCGGCAGGTTGGCGGCTTCTTCGCCTTCCATGAGGTGGTCGAGGAACTGCTCGACGATCTCCACGCCGCGGTCCGGGTCGTTGAGCACCATTCGGTAGAGGTTCTCGAGGGCGAGGTGCCGGCCGTCGATGAGCATTTCAAAGGTTCCGATGAGTTCGACCTTTCGGCTCGGGCACAGGCGCGCGAGGAGCGTCTGCACAGTCTCGCAAAAGGCCTCTGGTTCGTGCGGCATTCGTGCCATGTCGCCAGTGCTCCGGGCGGCGCGTCGACAACCCCCGAGGTCTATCGGCGCGGGCGCACGACTTCTTTGAGCAATGTTCCACCGCCGATCAGGCGCGATGTCGCCTGTGACGCGGGAACCCGCACCCCTCTGTACGGGGCCGGGTCGGCGTGTGTTCCGGTCCGCGGGCGGCGAGAGGCGGAGCCTATTGTTCGGCATGCCTTTGTTGTGTCGCGCAGGAACTCTCGTTATCGGCCCGGATCAGCCGCTGTGCATCATCGCCGGCCCCTGCGCCCTCGAATCCGTGGACCTGTGCGTGCGCATCGGCGAGACGGTCGGAGCGGCGTGTGCGGACCTCGGCTTGCCGTACATCTTCAAGGCGAGTTTCGACAAGGCGAACCGTTCGAGCATCGCGTCGAAGCGCGGGCCGGGCATCGCCCAGGGCCTGCGCGACCTCTCCACGATTCGCAGACGTCTCGGAGTGCCGGTCACGACGGACATTCACGCGCGCGAGCAGGCGGCCCTCGCGGCCGAGCACGTGGACCTGCTTCAGATCCCCGCGTTTCTCTGTCGGCAGACGGACCTTCTCATCGCCGCCGCCGAGACGGGCAAGCCCGTCAACGTCAAGAAAGGGCAGTTCCTCTCGCCCGCCGAGATGAAGCACGTTGTGCGCAAGTTGAGCGAGGCCGGTTGCACCGACATGATGCTCACGGAGCGCGGCACGTTCTTCGGCTACCACCGGCTTGTCAATGACTTCATCGGGCTGGGCGACCTGATGGAGATCGGCCCGCCGGTCTGCTTCGACGCGACGCACTCGACGCAACTGCCCGGCGCGACGGAGACGAGCGGCGGCCGGCCGGAGCGGGCGCCGCTGCTGGCGCGCGCCGCCGTCGCTGCGGGCGTTCACGCTGTCTTTCTCGAATGCCATCCCGACCCGGCCGCAGCGCTCTCCGACGCGTCCAACATGCTGCCTCTGCACGAGGTTCCGGCTCTGCTCGCCTCGCTCAAGGGAATCCGCGACGCACTATGAAACGCTCTTGGCTTGCCGGTCGCGCCCAACTGATCACGGGCGGGCGGCAGGCGGACGCAGCCCGTACTTCCTGATCTTGTTGTAGACGGTGACGCGGTCGATTTCGAGAATTCTCGCCGCCCGGGAGATGTTCCAATCGGCGCGGCCGAGGACTTCGGCGATGTGTTGTCGCTCGACCTGTTCGAGAGCCTCGGTGCCGCCCGCGGCGCCGGCAGGGCCTCGCGCGCTGCGGAGCGGAAAATCTTCGACGCGTATCGCCGGCGGCTTGCCGACCACCATCGCCCGTTCGATGGCGTTGGACAGTTCGCGCACGTTGCCGGGCCAGTCGTACTCGACGAGCATCTTCATCGCCTCGGGGCTGATCTCCGTGATGTGTTTGTCCATCTGCCGGGCGAAGCGGTGGAGGAAGTGCGCGGCGAGAAGGGGGATGTCGCACCGCCGCACCCGCAGCGGCGGCGCCTCGATGGTGAAGACGTTGATGCGGTAGTAGAAGTCTTCGCGGAAGCGGCCCTCCTGCACGGCCTTTTCAAGGTTCTCATTGGTGGCGCAGATGACGCGGAAGTCCACGTGGACGCTCTCCATGCCGCCGACGCGGTGAAACTCGTGAGTCTCGAGCGCGCGAAGCAGTTCGACCTGCATCCTGGGGCTGATGGCCCCGACTTCGTCGAGGAAGAGAGTGCCTCCCTGCGCCATCTCGATCTTGCCGCGGCGTTTGCGGTCGGCGCCGGTGAAGGCGCCCTTCTCGTGGCCGAACAACTCGCTTTCGAGCAGTGTCTCTGGAATGGCGCCGCAGTTGACGGCGATGATGGGCAGATAGCGGCGGCGGCTGTTGACGTGGATCGCCCGCGCGCTGAGTTCCTTGCCCGTGCCGCTCTCGCCCTGGATGAGCACGGTGACGTCCGTGGGGGCGACGTGCTGGATGAGTTCCATCACCTTGCGGATCGCGGGGCTTTCGCCGACGATCGTGTCCACGGCGACGAGTTCGTCGATCGTCTCTCGCAGTTGGAGGTTCTCGTCTTCGAGGCGGCGCTGCTCGATGGCGCGGCGGACGAGGTGACTGAGTTCATCGGGATCGATCGGCTTGGTCACGTAGTCGAAGGCGCCCTGCTTGAGCGCCTGCACGGCCGTCTCGACGGTGGCGAAAGCGGTGATCATGATCACCGCGGTGCGCGGGTTGGACTCGTGGAGGCGGCGCTGGAGTTCCAGGCCGTCCATCCCCGGCATCTTGATGTCCACGACGGCCACGTCGGCCGGCCGCTCCTGGATCGCGCGAAGGGCGTCGGCGGCGTTCTCGACTGCACGCACGTCGTAACCGTCCTTGCGGAACCAGTTCTCGAGCGAGTCGCGGATGGAGAACTCATCGTCCACGACGAGGATGCTGTGTTTGTCTCTGGCCATGAGGGGCATGTCCTCTCTTGTGCTTCGGGCCGGTCGAATCCGCCCGCGTCCGCTCATCGACGCACCGTAACAGAGCCGGCCGCCTCGCCGGTGCGCTCGGATGCGGGTGATTCGCCGTCCCCGGCGCGCGGGCGGCGAGGCAGGTGAATCCGGAAGGTCGTTCCCTCGCCGAGCGTCGAGGCGACGTCGATCTGCCCGCCGTGCCGATTGACGATCCCGTATACGACGGCAAGGCCCAGCCCCACGCCGCTCTCCTGCTTGCCCTTGGTCGAGAAGAACGGCTCGAAGATGTGGGGGAGATCGCGCGGGTGAATGCCCGTGCCCGTGTCCCGCACCAGAATCTCAACCTCGTCTTCATTTCCGGTAACGTGCACGAGCAGCGAGTGCTCTTTCACGGCGTCGTCGGGCATTGCCTCGACGGCGTTGACGAAGAGTGCGATGAGCGCCTGCTCGACCTGGCCCGGATCGGCGACGATCATCGGATCGCCTTCGAGCAACTCGCTCACGAGCCGCACGTTGCGGATTTCGAGATGGTGGCGGATGAGCATGAGGCTGCGCTCGACGACTTCATTGAGATTGATGCGGGCCATCTCCGCGCCGGTGCGCCTCGCGAACGCGAGCAGGTTGTGGACGATGGCGCCGCAGCGGCTGCACTCCTTATCCACGACGGCGAGGTAGCGCTCGACCTGGGCGCGAACCTGCGGATCGAGTTCCTGGTCGGCGAGTTCGCGCTTGACGAGCCGGGCGTAGGTGAGGATGCCGCCGAGTGGGTTGTTGAGTTCGTGGGCGACGGTGGCGGAGAGTTTGCCCAGCGAGGCCATCTTCTCCATGTGCAGGACCTGCCGCTGGGCCTTCTGGAGTTCCTGGCTCTTGAGCGCGACCTTCTCCTCGAGTTTCTCCGACCACTGCGTGACCTCCTGCCGTGCGTGGCGGAGTTCCTCGACCATGCGGTTGAAGGCCTCGGCGAGGCGTGCGAGTTCGTGCTCGCCGCGGACTTCAATGCGGGTTTCAAGGTCGCCTGCGGCGATGCGCTGCGTGCCTTCGTACAACTGCTGCGTGGGGCGGTGCACGACTCGGCGCACAAACAGGGCCGCGACCAGGCCGCTGATGAGGATCAGTCCGATGGTCGTGGTGAGAAGTTGCCGGCGCGAGGTGCGGATCGCCGCCTCGACCGGCGCCATCGACATCTCGACGTCGAGCACGCCGAGCACGCGGCGGTCGGCCGGGTGATAGTGGCACTCTGCGGCGGCGCACATCGGATCGTTCTCAATCACGATCAGCCGCCGCAGCACCTGCGGCCCTTCGCGCGACTGGGTGAGGCTGCTGCGTTCGAGGACGGCATCGTTTCGCGTGACGCCGTGACCGTGGCAACTCTGGCAGGTGTCCGAGTCCAGGGCGATGCGCTGGCCGTGTTCGGACTGCCGGGCGGAGAGGACGATCAGGCCCTGCTTGTCGTAGACGCGAATGGCCGCCACCTCCGGCGCATTGGCGAGCCGCTCGATGGTGGCCTGCACTTCGCCGAGGCGGTTGAGGAGCATCCCGTCGTGCGTGGCGCGCTTGACGAGATCGCCCGAGCGCACGACCTCGTCATGCACGAGGCCGAGGAAGTGCTCTTTCGTCGAAGCGAAACTCAGCAGTGCGTGCAGGGCCAGGATCGCGCCGACCGCAATTGAAAGCGGCACGAGCAGACGGACTTCGAGCGAGCCGAGCAGGGCGTTGAGGTGCTTTCTCATGCCGACGCCCCTCCTTAACGAAGGCTGCAGACAGGCCAACTCCAAGAGTAACTGAAAGTCAAGCCCGATCCTCTCGACGAGCGTTCAGGAACGCCACAATGCGTTGAGATTCTCAGCGCACCCATGCGTTTTCGGTGTGTTCATGGAGGCCCGCCGCGGCGACCCGGGGGCGTCGAGTCCATGGAATCCTGCACTCCGGCCGAATTGTGAGCGTGGCACCGATTCTGCATTGGGGCAGGGCGCGGCCTCGGTCCCGCTCCACGGCAGATCAGGGATACGACCTTGCTCCGCGGCGGCGAGAGAACGGGGCACTCGGACAGGCGGAGAGATCACCATGCTCATGCACGCCGCCCCCCATCAACACTCCGCGCCGACCTGCGTCTGGATGGACGCGGGGCTGATGAGTTACCGCCTGTGCGACCGCAGCTTCGACTGCGAACATTGCCCGCTCGACGCCGCGCTACAGGGCCTGCCGCAGCCGATCACGATCGAGCGATCGACTGCCGGCGGTTCGGGTCGGGGCCGTGAACACTTCCCCGATGATCGTCTCTACGGGCCCGGCCACACGTGGCTGCGCCCGCCTGACGAACGAGGACGTGTGCGTCTCGGGATCGACAGTTTCGCCGCGTCGCTGCTTTCGCCGCCGCTGCGTCTGAAAGTCCCCGCGCTGCCTCGCCTCGCGCGCCGCGGGCAGTTCCTCTGCGGCATCGAGTTGGACTGCGGCTCCGTGCATCTCGTATCGCCGCTCGATGCGCGCATTGCCGAATGGAATTGCGTCGTGAGCGACAATCCCGGCGCATTGATCCATTCGCCCTACGACGCCGGGTGGATTGCCG
This sequence comes from uncultured Planctomycetota bacterium, assembly GCA_900696685.1. Classification (GTDB taxonomy): domain Bacteria; phylum Planctomycetota; class Phycisphaerae; order Phycisphaerales; family UBA5793; genus UBA5793. The sequence goes on along the minus strand of CAADHA010000124.1, from coordinate 17,965 downwards.
ACCTCTGGCCGCTCGACGGGGAGGCCCTCTCGGATTGTCTCTCCGGCCCCGCCGCGGCTCGACGGGCGCGTCTCGACTTCCGGCGGCTGCTCCGCCGCATCGGTCAACACCTGCTGCTCGACGACACCTCCGCCGAGGCTTCGGCATCGGACGGCGGGGTCGAAACCGACCTGAGGCGCATCATCGGGGGCGAGGAGTTTCTGCACCTGCTTGAGGATTCACTGCAATGCTCGCGCCGAGAATGACAACTGATGTGTGGTGGTTTTCAGCGCCTTCCGTTGATGCGGCGGCAGTCTGCGCGAGCCGCAGCCGCGCCAGACATCGGAATTACGGCACATGCATGAGGCACGGCGCGCCGGACGGCCTTGGCTCGCACTTTGCTTATTGATCGTCGGGCCGATCAGCGCCGGCCCGGCAGGGAGGTCGCCATGGAACACATCATCAACCGATCAATCTTCAGGGACGTCGCCACGCAGAGCGGCCTGTGTGTCCTGCTTCTGGCCGCCCTTCCCATCCTGGCGGTGCTCGGCTTCGCGCTGCGCGGCGCTGTCCTGCTCGTTGTGGTCGCCGGACTGCTTCTGTGCGCCCTGGCCTATCCGATCAGTGCCCGCTTCCGCGAATGGTTCAAGACCAAGACTGAAGTCGAGTTCCATCACCGCGGCCTGCGCCTGGCGCGGGACGTTTTCCTGCACCCCGGCCACAGTTGGGTGCGACGCGGCCAACGATCCGTCACCATCGGCGCGGACGACCTGCTTCTCTCTGCCGTCGGGCCGCTCGAGACCGTTGATCTTCCGGTCCGCGGCACAAACGTCCGGAGCGATCACCCGCTCTTCCGCGTTCGACGCGGTGATCGGGTCGTCGATGTACTCTCGCCAGTTTCCGGCCGCGTCTGCGAGTGCAACGAAGTGCTCCGGGTCTATCCCGAACTCATGAACGAGAGGCCCTTCACAGAGGGCTGGGCTGTGAGGCTCGACCCGGACGATGCCGGCCGCGACTGCCGGCGCCTGCTGAACGCCCGCTGGGCGCGCGCCTGGTTCAGGCGCGAAGTCGATCGGGCAATTGAAACGGCTGCACCGGGCGAGGATCGGGTGGATGCAGACCTGCATCGCCGCCTTGACGGCGCAGCATGGGACCGGCTTGCCCCGATGTTCAGCCGGCAATCCAGCGAAGCGGATGCGGTGGATCACACCGCGGCCTGAGACACTCCCGCAGTCAATTCCACTCCGCCTGCGCGGCAGAGGAGATCACGACCCATGTCGGCGGCTCACACCAGCATCGACGGCACACCGGCCTCCGGTCGCACGGAAGGCGCAACGGGCGCGACCGCGATCGTGCCGGGTGAAGCAGGCACAACCGGCGGCCTGAGCCGGCGCGACTTCGTGCGCTTCTCCGGCGTCTGCGCCGCCACGCTTGCCGCAGGTACGGCGGCAAGCGCCGGCGGAAACCGCACGCTCAGCGACGACCGCACGGGCGTGCTCGTGGACCTGACGCTCTGCATCGGGTGCCGCCGCTGCGAGTGGGCCTGCAACCACGAGAATGGAATGCCCAACGGCGAGTTGCACGAGTTCGACGATGCCTCGGTCTTTGATGAGAGGCGGCGGCCGACTTCGATGCACCTCACCGTTGTCAACCGCTGGCCGCCTTCGGGCGGCGCAAAGCCCGTACACGTCAAGACTCAGTGCATGCACTGCGAACATCCGGCGTGCGCCTCGGCCTGCCTCGTCGGCGCGATGCGCAAGACGCCCGAGGGTCCGGTGATCTACGACGCAAGCCGTTGCATCGGCTGCCGCTACTGCATGGTCGCATGTCCCTTCCAGTTCGCCGCGTACGAATATGAAAAGGCCCTCACGCCGCGGGTGACCAAGTGCCAGTTCTGCCGCTCGCGCACGCAGCGAGGCGAACTGCCCGCGTGCGTCGCCATGTGCCCCGTCGAGGCGCTGACCTGGGGCCGGCGCGATGAACTCCTCATTCTCGCGCATGAGCGCATCCGCAACAACCCGGGCCGCTACGTGGACCACGTCTACGGCGAGCATGAAGCGGGCGGAACCTCCTGGCTCTACCTCGCCGATCGGCCATTTACGGAACTGGGCTTTCCCGACCTCGGCTCGACCAGCCCCGCGGAACTGACGGAGATGATCCAGCACGGAATCTTCAGGGGGTTCGCGGCGCCGCTGATGCTCTTCGGCCTGCTCGGCGCGATCGGGAAACTGACGGATCATGGGAAGGAGCGGCCATGAACGGCAACCTCTCCATTCCACGCACCAGACCGCGCTTCTTCACGCCCGGCGTGTGGGTCGTGACGGCGGTGGCGATCATCGGCGCTGCGGCCCTTGCCGCCCGCTTCGTCGTCGGTCTTGGCGCTGTGACCAATCTCAGCGATGCCTACCCGTGGGGGCTGTGGATCGCCATCGACGTGGCCTGCGGCGTCGCGCTGGCCGCGGGCGGCTTCACCACCGCGTTTGTCGCCCATCTCCTGCATCGCGAGCAGTTCCATCCGCTCGTGCGGCCGGCGCTGCTCACGGCGATGATCGGCTACACCTTCGTCGCCCTCGGGGTGATGACCGACCTCGGCCGCTTCTGGGCAATGTGGCACGTCATGCTCCCCTGGATGTGGCAGGGCAACTCGGTTCTCTTCGAAGTCGCGATCTGCGTCATGACCTACCTCACCGTTCTTTACATCGAGTTCCTGCCCATCGTGTGCGAACGCTTCATCGGCCGCGTGCGCCTGCCGGGCCCGCTGGCGCGCCTTGACCGCAGCGTCGATCGCATGCTGCGCGTGCTTGACGCCGGCATCGGCCGCGTGATGACCGTCTTCATCATCCTCGGCGTGGTCCTTTCGTGCATGCACCAGTCGTCGCTGGGCACGCTCATGGTGATTGCCGGCCCGAAACTCCACCCCCTCTGGCAGTCGCCGATGCTGCCGATGTTCTTTCTACTTTCCGCCTTCGCCGTCGGATTCTCCATGGTGATCTTCGAGTCTCTGCTCGCCTCGCGCTCGCTGGGCCTCGAGCCTGAAATCGATGCTCTGGCCCGCCTGGCGAGCTTCATTCCGGTCCTGCTGGGCATCTACGCCGCGGCGAAGGTGATCGACCTGCTGAACCGCGGCGCGGTCGGATCGCTCGTGCAGCCCACTCCGGCGGCGGGGCTGTTCATGCTCGAGTTCATCGGGGGCGTCGTGCTGCCCTTCGCCCTCCTGATGCGCCAGCGCCTGCGGCACTCGCCGCGCGGGCTGTTGACGGCCGCGTCGCTCGTGATCTTCGGCGTGATCGCCAACCGCCTCAACGTCTTCCTCCTTGCCTATACGCCGACGATCGAAGGCGAGCGTTACTACCCGGCGTTCGCCGAGTTCGCCGTGACGGCGGGCTTCATCGCGATGATCGTCCTGATCTACCGCTTCATCGTCCTCAACTTCCCCGTCATCGAGCGTCTCGAGGAGGCGCGGACATGAAAGGGCTGCTCATCACCATCTCGATCCTGACGGCCACAGGCGCACTCGCGCTGCTTTTCGGTGCGCGAACGGCAGTGCCGCCTGCGGCGCAGCCGTCGCTGACTTCTCAGGAGTCCTGCCTGACCTGCCACGATGCCGCCCGGTCAACTGACGATGCGCGCGTGGACATTCGCCTCTTTCGCTCGAGGGACGTCGTACACGCCGCCCCGGCCGCGCCCGGCACTGCGCCGGACGTCGTACTCATCGACCAACTCGCCGAACTCTACCAGCCCGTTGTTTTCGATCATCGAGTTCACGCGGCGATGTCGGAGATCGAGGGGGGGTGCGTCAACTGCCATCACTTCGAGCCAACAGAGGGTTCGGTGCAGCCCTGCCGCGCATGCCACTCGCCCCAGCGCACCGCCGGAACGCTCGATCATCCGAGCCTCAAGGGCGCGTATCACCGGCAGTGCCTCGCCTGTCACCGCGACTGGAGCCACGCCAACGGCTGCGGCTATTGCCACCAGGAGCAGGCCGGGCGCGTTGCACTCGCCGCGCGCCCCGTCCCCGCTCTTGCGTTCGGCGCCTCGAACCCGGTTCTGCCCTCGCCTGTCCGCACCGAGCCGCATCCCGCCTACGTCTATCAAACGCGCAACGTTTCAGCGCCGCTCGTGAGTTTCCAACACCTGGATCACGCGCGATCCTTCGATCTGCAATGCGTGGACTGCCACCAGGGCGGCTCATGCGCTTCCTGCCACGACGGAACACTCAAGCCGCGCCGGCCCGTCCACAGCATGTCCACCTGCCGCACCTGCCACGCCGCGAACCAGTGCCGCTTCTGCCACGACCAGAGTCCTCGGCCGGCGTTCGATCACCTCGCCCGCACGGGCTGGAACCTTGAGCCAAGCCACTCGGACCTCTCATGCGTGAAGTGCCACGGGCGTGTCGAGGCGTTCGTGATTCCCTCCGGCAACTGCCGCGGCTGTCACGGCGGCCTGAGCGCGGCGACTTTCGACCACAGCATCACGGGCGTGCCGCTCCTGGGCAGTCACGCCGGGTTCAAGTGCACGCGCTGCCACGAGAAGAGCCGGTCCGCCAGCCCGGCCAGGTGCGACGGCTGCCACGCGACGTACGCCTACCCCGCACAGTGGCCCGGACGTCGCCGCGATCCTTCCACCTGAGCCTTGCGCGGTCGAAACGACGTGTCGTTCCGGCGCGGATCGGCGCCGCGCTGCCGCTTCAGATCTGCAACGTCTGCGGGCAGCGCGCGAATGGCAGACCTGGGCTGCAGGAGTCTGGCCGTTTGCGCATCAACGCACCGACGAACCGAGGAGATGGGCCGTTCACTGCCCGCTCAGGAGTTCGACTGCCCGACGGTTCCCGCGGCCTCGCTGCCGGGGAGGATCATGCGAAAGGTGCTCCCCGCGCCAGGCTCGCTCTCGACCTCGACGCGGCCGCGGTGGGCCTGGCAGATGTGGCGGACAATCGACAACCCAAGGCCGGTGCTGCCGACCTGCCGGCTGCGGCCCTTATCGACGCGATAGAAACGCTCGAAAATGCGGGAGAGGTGCTGCGGCTCGATCCCATCGCCGTGGTCGATCACCGCCACGGTCACTTCGCCGTTGCGCCGCTCAGCCCGCACGACGACCTCGCGGCCCGGCGGGCTGTACTTGATCGCGTTTTCGACAAGGTTGACAACCGCCTGCTCGAGCAGTTGCCGGTTCATAAGGAGATTCAGATCGGCAGGGCACTCGATTCGCACGGTCGTCCGCCGCGACTGTGCGAGCATCTGGCACGCCTCGACGGCACTTGTCAGAACGGGCGCAACGGATGCGGACTCAAGTTCCAGCGCCGGCAGGCCCTCCTGCTGATCGAGTTTCGCCAGTGTGAGAAGGTCTTCGAGGATTGCGAACATGCGATCGGCGTGGCGGCGGATCATCTCGAGAAGGCGCTGCACATCCTCGGGCGTGTGGCCGGACCGGTCGAGCAATGTCTCGACGGCGCCCTTGACGGCGGTAATGGGCGTGCGCATCTCGTGGGAAACGTTGGCCACGAAGTCGCGGCGGATGGTTTCGAGGCGGCGCAGCTGCGTCACGTCGTTGAGGACGAGCAAGGCGCCGATGCGACCCTCGGCGGCCCCGTGCAGGACGGTCCCGGTCACGAGCAGGGTGCGCTCCGCCTTGACGGGGCCGCCTGCCGGATCGAAAACCCGGACGACGACCTCGCCCTCGACCGGTCCCGGCGCTTCGAGCGCCTCGGAGATGAGCCGATGCAGCGCCGGGCTGCGAACGACCGCCTGGATCGGCTGTCCGATGGCGGCCTGGGGCGCCAGATTGAGCAGCCGGCACGCGGCGGCGTTCATTGTCATCACGACTTCATCGCGGTCAACGGCGATCACGCCTTCGACCATGCTTGACAACACGGCCTCGAGTTCATTGCGTTGGCGCACGACGGCCTGGAATCGCTCGTCGAGTTGCAGGGCCATGTGGTTCATGGCCTCGGCCACCTGCGCGATCCGCTCGGAGCCCGCCGTCGGGATGCGGCGATCAAGGCGGCCCCGCGCGAATCGTTCCGCCCCCCACCGCAGCCGCTCGAGGTCGCGTGCTTCGCGGCGCATCCGATACAGCAGCATCGCCGCCAGCACCACGACTGTTACGGCGAGCATGATGCAGATGGCCGGCAGCCACCGCGGCTCGGGCCGGATCGTCGCGCTGAGGCAGCCGACCCGCCCGGTCAGGCGGAGCGGGCCAAAGAGAACAGAAAGCAGGGTCACGGCTTCACTCCTTGAAGCGATAGCCTACCCCGCGAATCGTCTCAATGTAGTCCTGGTGATTCTCAAGTTTGCGCCGAAGGGCCACAACCTGCACATCCACAGACCGCTCTGTGACAGGGTAATCGTCTCCACGGACGGCGTCGATGATCTGCTGGCGGGTAAAGACGCGGCCGGGATGCCGGGCCAGCCAGGAGAGGACGCGGAACTCGGTGATCGTGAGATCGAGGCGGCGACCGCCCAGCGTCACTTCGTGCCGGATCGGGTCGATCGAGAGATCGTGAACGCGGACCACGGAATGATCGTCAACCTCCGCCGAGCGCGACCGGCGTCGCAGAGCCGCGCGGACACGAGCGAGCAGCACGCGGGGGCTGAAGGGCTTGGTGATGTAGTCGTCGGCGCCGAGCTCGATGCCGGTGACGATGTCCGCCTCATCCCCCTTGGCAGTCAGCATGACGATGGCGATCTCGCGGGTCTGCGGGTCGCTGCGAAGAGCGCGGCAGACTTCGAGTCCGTCGGCGCCGGGCAGCATCAGGTCGAGGATGATGAGGTCAATCTGGCGCGACCGCGCAGCGCGCAGCGCTGTTTCGCCGGTCGTGACGCAGTCCACCTCGTAGCCTTCGCGGCGCAGGTTGTAGGAGACCAGTTCAAGCAGGTCCTCTTCATCGTCAACCACGAGTATGTGAGCCTTGGACATGGCGCGCTTCCGCTCCCGGTTCTTGCGCCGAAGTCTAGCGGACCTGCATGAGGATCGGGTTAGCGGAGAGTAAGGAGTTCACTCGCACGCAGCGCCGCGGGCCTGGAGCGGCGATCCGGATGAGGCGGCGTACACCGGGCGTTCACTTCTCGCCGGCGACGACTTCGGCGATATTGAGGCAGTGATCCTTGAGCCGGCGGTAGTTGAGCAGCATCGTGAGGTAGGAGGTGCTCACGACGGGTTCGACCTTTCCGGCGGTGAGGCTCGTAAGGTGGATGCTGCGAAGGTCCTTGATCCGCCTCGTGATGGCGGCGCCGGCGCTGTGCGCGCGCGTGATCACTTCCGCGCGGTTGTGCTCGAATGCGTCGATGACCAGTTGCAGGTAGTCCGTAACGAGCAGGTGGAGGCTCTCGAGATCCTTGCGCTGCGTGTCGGACAGTTCCAGCCCGGCGTTGCGGATCTTGAGTTCGGACTTGACGATCACGGCGATCGTGTCGCTGATCGACTCCAGTTCATCAGCGACTCGCAACTGGAGGCGGCACTCCTCAATGACGCTGTGCGGCACGCTGCCCGAGAGCAGGGTGGAGAGGAAGTTGACGACCTCGTGCTCCATCGTGTCGAGCACTTCCTCGCGGTGGAAGAGTTTCTCGATTCTCCGATCGTCCTTCTCCGTCGTAAAGACGATTCGGGCCGCCCAGGCCATCATCTTCATCGTGCCGGCCGCCATCTTGAGCACCTCCGAGTGCGACTGCTCGATGGCAATGACGGGAGTTTCGAGCATGCGAACGTCGAGCGTGGTCAGGTGGGGCAGTTCCTTGACTGCTCTGCCGGGTACGAGCCGTTCGAGCACGCGCGCAAAGACGCGCACGAACGGCAGGAAGAAGATGGTGTTGATGACATTGAAGCCGGTGTGCACGGAGGCGATGCCGAAGGTGACCACCTGGGCAAACTGCTGCTCATCTTCCGCCGCGGACATCTCAAGACCGATTGGATGATGGCCCATCTCGTAGGCCACGAAGCGATCGATGCCGGCGATGTAGAAGGAGAAGACGGCGGTGATCCACGCCACGCCGATGACGTTGAACAGCACGTGGGCGCAGGCGGCCCGCTTGGCGTCCGTCGTGGCGCCGAGGGAGGCGAGGACGGCCGTGATCGTCGTGCCGATGTTCTCGCCGAGGACCAGCGCCGCCGCGGTCGGGAATGGAATCACGCCCGTGGACGCGAGTCCGATCGTGATCGCCAGCGTGGCCGAACTCGACTGGACCAGGAACGTCAGGAGGCACCCGACCATGGCGCACTTGAGCACGCCGAGGTACGAATCGGCGGCGAACCATGCAAAGGCGTTGACGAAAGACTCCATCTCGCGCAGCGGCTTGAAGCCGTCCTTCATCAACTCAAGTCCGAAGAACACCATCCCCAGGCCCATGAGGGTCATGGCCACGTAGCGCGGACGCTCCCGCTTGGTGAAGAGGAAGACCAGTCCGGCCAACCCGAGGATCGGCAGCCCGTACTTGCCGACCTGCAAGGTGAGAATCCAGCCGGTGATCGTCGTGCCGATGTTCGCGCCCATGATGACGCCGATGGCCTGGTGCAGGGCCATCAGGCCGCTGTTGACGAACCCGACCACGATCACCGTTGAGATCGAACTCGACTGAAGAAAGCAAGTGACGGCGATGCCTGTGCCGACCGCGAGGAGGCGGTTGTCGGTGACGGCGCTGATGAGGCGGCGGAGACTGGCGCCGGCGATGGCCTGCATCCCATCGGAGAGGTTCTTCATGCCCAGCAGGAAGAGGCCCAGGCCTCCGATCACCATCATCGCCAGATTACTCAGGATCGCAACATCCCCCTCCGCAAACGTGAGGTGCGCCGCAGACTGGCCGCAGACTGTCGGAAGCAGCATCAGATGATTGCCCTCTCCACTCGGGGAGCGCCGACATTGGGAACGAAACCGGGACCATCGCCCCCAGCCGACCAGAGCAGCCGCCAACCGTGGGCTGGTGGCAAGGATTCTAACAGACGTCCGCGCCGGTTCTCGCGGCGCCGCCAGTCCATTCCTACAATGGAACGGAACTGCTCCGCGAAAGCGCTCGACCCAGGTGCGACAGTTTCTCTCTCAACTCGGAGGCCTGCTGGCCCTGATCCGACTCGGCCTGCGCGGGGCATGGAATCCGGGCAACCGGTATTGGCGATGGCGCCGCGAGACTGCTTTCGGATCGTTCGACGTACCGGCCGGAGAACGGCGCCGCGCGATTCTCGACTACGGCCGATGGGTGTACGCGATGCGCCGGTTCAGATAAGCCCTGCCAACCGACCGTCAGCCTGCCGCGAGTGCGACGAGGCCGATCAGTGACGCTCCCCACGCCGTCCAGAGCGACGCCCGATCGCTGCGGCTGAACGAGCCGGGCGCGAATCGCGTCAGGGCGGGGCTGCAAGCGATCCCGAGTGCAATCTGCCGGCGGCGCTGAGCGAGCCAGGGCTTCACAGGCGCGATTCCACGGATGACCCTGTGAGTCGTCAGGGCCGCGAGAACCGCCAGGGGCACGACGGCGCCGAGCAAGGCCCCGCTCGGCGTGAAGAGCCGCCCCAACAGCAGTCCGAGCACGATCAAGCCGGCGGTCTGGACGAACCCTCTTTCAAAGGAACCGCTCTGACCCAGTAGCGCGCGGGCTTTGTCCATCAGCGACGTGCTCGAGTACTCCGGAGTACTCTCCGGATGTTCGGACTCGAATGACAGGGCGCGGGCCATGGCAGTATCGATCGCGGCGGCCGTGGGCTGGGCTATGTACTCGTCGCGTTTCATGGGAGCACTCTCCGGAACGGGACATCGAGCGGACCGAAAGCCCGCCGTTCTCTCGTTATTCCGGGAAGGGCAGGGAAGATTTCATCCAGTCGCCCGGCGGGATCAGGCGGGTCGGCGGCCGTCCCCCCGGGCCAAGTATCGCCGCAACGCCTTCTCGATCTCGACGACGAGCAGCACGGCGGCGCCCGCAATGAACACGCGACACCAGGCTGAACCGTCGAGGGGCGCCGAGTGAAAGACGCGATTGACGATCGGCCAGTGCGCGAAAGCGAACTGCACTGCGAGCATGGCGCCGATCCCCGCCCAGAGCCAGAGATTGGAGAGAAGAGGCACGGCCCAGGCCGGTCCGAGCAGGGCACGGCTCGAAAAGAGGTAGAATGTTTCACCCACCACGATGACCGACACCGCCGCCGTCCGCGCCGCGGCCTCGGTCAGTCCCCGGCCGAGCTCCCAGTGAAAGACGCCCATCGCCCCGGCGCACAGGAGAAGCGAGACCAGGCCGCTGCGCATGAAAATCTCGAAGGTCAGCAGCGGGCGCCTGGGATCGCGCGGCGGACGGTCCATGACATCCGGTTCGGAAGCCTCGAAGATCAGCGGCATGCCCAGCAGGATCGCCGTCGCCATGTTCACGTAGAGCGCGTGCACAGGCAGAATCGGCAGCGCCCAGCCGAAGAGGATCGACGAGAGAATGACCAGCGCCTCGCCCCCGTTGGTCGGCAGAGTCCAGATGATGAACTTGGTCAGGTTGGTGAAGACGGTGCGTCCCTCCTCGACGGCGGCGCGGATGGAGGCAAAGTTGTCGTCGGCAAGGACCATGTCCGCCGCATCGCGTGCCGCCTCGGTGCCGGAGCGGCCCATTGCGACGCCGATGTCCGCCTGTCGGAGCGCGGGCGCGTCATTCACGCCGTCGCCCGTCATCGCGACGATGTGCCCGCGCGACTGGAGCGCCCGGACGAGCCGGATCTTCTGCTCGGGCGTCATGCGGGCGAAGACGGCCGTGTCGATCGCGTGGGCCGGCAAGTCTTCATCGCTGATGGCCGCGAGGTCCGCGCCGGTGAGAACGCCGGAGCACCTGTCGCGCTCTCCCGGCGCGTCGGCGCTGTCAGAAGGGTCCGCAAGGCCGATCATTCGCGCGATGGCCGCGGCGGTCAGCGCGTGGTCGCCGGTGATCATCTTGACCAGTATTCCGGCGCGGCGGCAGGCGGCGATTGCCTCGGCGGCTTCGGGGCGCGGCGGATCGAGCATTCCAAGCACGCCCAGAAAGACCAGCCCGCCCCCGGCAAGACCAACCCCCTGCTCCACCATCGGGCGGGTGATCTCCTCGATTCCAGGCGGCGCTTCACCGCGCGCGAATGCGAGAATCCGCAGCCCGCGTGCGGCGAGATCAGCCGCCGCGGCCGCGACGGCCTCCCTCTCCAGTCCTGTAATGCGTCCCTGTGAATCAAGTGCCTGCCTGCACATGGACAGCACTCGCTCGACTGATCCTTTCACGTAGATGACTGCGCCGGGCTCCGCCTCACGGTGGCCCGAGCCTCCATCGTTGGCAGGCGTCGGGATGGGTTGGTGCAGAGTCGCCATGTACTGCCGGTCCGACTCGAATGGGATGGCATCCAGTCGCGGCCATGACTCGGCAAGCGACTCCTGCGCCAGTCCGGCCTTGCGCGAGGCGACGATGAGCGCGGCCTCTGTGGGGTCGCCCCGGATCTCCCATCGCTCGCCCCCCCCTTCCTCCGCGATCAACGCCGCGTCGTTGCACAGGCAGCCGCACCTGAGCATCTCCATGAGCACCAGGTGCTCCTCGGTGGGCGCGGTTGAGGCGCTTCCTCGCACGCGCACTTCACCGGCCGGGTCGTATCCCGCGCCGGTAAACTCGTACTCGACGCCGGCGGACGCACCCGCCCCGCCGGCGCGCAGCACCCATGCCGCGTGAACGGTCATCTGGTTCTGCGTCAGTGTTCCGGTCTTGTCGGTGCAGATGACGGTCGTGCTCCCGAGCGCCTCGACCGCGGGCAGGCGGCGGATGATGGCCTTGCGCCGGGCCATGCGCGACACGCCGACGGCGAGCATGATGGTCACGGCGGCGGGCAGACCCTCGGGAATGGCCCCCACCGCCAGCGCCACGGACGCCTTGAACACTTCCACCGCCCCATAGCCGCGCCACAGCCCAACAGCGAAGGTCAGCCCCGCGATCGACAGGATGATCCAGAGCAAGAGCCGGCTGAACGAAGCAATCTTGCGCGTCAGAGGCGTCGCCAGGTCCTCGGCCGAGGAGATCAAGGCGCTGATACGGCCGACTTCCGTCGCATCTGCCGTCGCCACGACGATTCCCTCGCCCGTCCCGCGCGTAATGAGCGAGCCGGCGTACGCCAGGTTGCGGCGATCGGCCAGCACTGTTTCCTCGTCAAGCGGCTCGATGCGCTTGGCGACAGGCGCGGATTCGCCGGTGAGCATTGATTCGTCGGCGTGCAGATCGTGCACGCGGACCAGGCGCAGGTCGGCGCCGACGCGGTCTCCCGGTTCGAGGAAGACGATGTCGCCGATGACAAGTTGGGCGGCCTCGATGCGCCGCCTCTGCCCGTCGCGCAGGACCGTCGCCTCGACGCGCAGAGACCGGGCGAGGGCGCCGATCGCCTTTACCGCGCGCGTCTCCTCGACGTACCCGATCACCGCATTCACCAGGACCACGGCGAAGATGACGGTGCTGTCAACCCCCTCGCCCAATGCGAGCGTGACCACGCCGGCGACGATCAGGATGTACACCAGAGGCGCGTGGAACTGAAGGAGCGCACGCTGCCACCACGCCTGCCCGCGCCGGACCGTGATGACGTTCGGACCGAATTGCGCCAGCCGTGCCGACGCCTCCGCAGACGCCAGCCCGCGACGAACGTCCACGCCGAGATCATCGGCCGCCTGTTCGGCCGCGACGGCATGCCAGGCGCGGGAGACTGTGGCACGGAACGCTCGCATCGCGCAGAGCATAGGGACGGGCCCGAGCGTGCTCGATCAGGGCCGCATCCGCGATTGAGGCGAGCCGCGACTGCCCGGTGTGCGGCCCCTCGTGTGCGCCGCCGCGCCATCGGGAGTGCCGCGGATCAGGAGTCGTGGTTACGATACAGCAATAGTTCCGTGCACCGGAGAATCTGCCGGCGCCGCACCGTGAAGAGAAGGGAAACGGACCGATGAACGACCTACAGGGTAGAGAACTGATGGAAGCGGCCGAAAGGCTCCTGCGACCGCACCTGCAGCGATCCGAACCATTGCGGCGATTAGTCGACCTCTGCGGCCGATGGCTGATAGACCTGGCGCATCAGAATGGGACAGCGCCAGATGCGGAGTCAACAGATGGCGCGTCCGCGAGGAATGAGACGGCGTCCCGAGGCGGAAGCGCACCGATATCCGCTGATCTAGAGGCAACGGGCGAGGAGGCAGGCTCGGCCGTTACGGGGCAGACAAGCGCTGCGATGCGGACATTGGCAAGATCGTCGGGAATCGTGCCGCTGGTACTCGGAGATGCGGCAGTGGACCTTCCCCTCACGGGTACGACGGAAGAAATCGGGCGTGCGAGGCGGGCGGCGATCGAGTCGAAGATGCAGGTGCCCGCCGGTTCCGGACCTTCGCCCGAGCAGGGCGACCTCGATCTTGCGATGGTCGAGACTCGCTGCCGCCTCAAAGCCGCCTCGTGCCGCCTGTACATCGAACGCCGCGCCGTCGGCGCCGACACGGATCGCGAGTACGAAACGCGAATGCGCATGAACGAAATGATCGCGACGGCCAAGTCGCTGCCCAACTGCTTCCTCTGGGTCTTCTGGCGCGAGCGCACCCAGCCGGATGACGCGAGGCTGGCGCGGATCGCGCAGAACTACCAGGCGCTCGCGGAGGCGGCGGCGCTGATGCGGCGCATCGATGACGCCGCCTCTGTCGCGCAGGAAGCGGATGAGGTCGAGGCGATGCACCTGCTGGCGGAAGCAGGGTCTGCCCTTCGCCGCGCATTGGCCGAAACCTGGCTCACGGACGACGACCGGGACCAGGCCGAAGTGCACTACTGGCTCCGCCGCGAGACGTCGTTGAGGCGGATCTACATCGAACGCCACATGACCATCGATGATCCCGCCGATCCGGCCAACGCGCCCGACCTGCTCGCCCGCCTCGGGCAGGTCGCGCGGCGGCTCGATGAGCGGACTGAACGCACCAAGGCCGTCCGTGGCGCCCTGAGCCAGATCAGGTACCACGCGCGGATGGTCATCAAGAACGGCCCCGAGGAGGCGTTCTCGCATTGGAGCCGCATCGCCGGCGCAATTGAGGAGTTGCGCCGTTTCGACGTCGCTCCGACTGACCGGCGCATCGCCGAGGCGATCGGGCGCGATGCGGCCTCGGGCTGCGCCGCGGAGTCCGGCGGTCACGAGGCGCTCATTGCCGCGATCGAGCGCGCCCGCGCCCTCGCCCACGACGAAGCGAGCCCGGAAGAGGAAGTCGCCGAAGCGGAAACCGCCGTTCGCCAGTGGAGCGCCCGCGTCCTCGAAGTGCGCGAGCTGCTCCGCGGGCGGCACATGGTCATCATCGGCGGGCAGGAGAACGCCCGGGCGCTGGAGCGCATCGCGAGCGCCTTTGATCTTGACGACGCGGAATGGGTGGCGCTGACGGAGCACGGCCCGGGGTCACCGATGCGCGCGCCGATCCGCCGGCCGGAGACCGCGATCGTCCTCGTCATCGTCAAACTCGCAGGGCACCTGCACGCCGAGGAGGCGCGCGCCCTCGCCCAGGCAGCCGGCAAGCCCTGCGTCCTGCTTCCCGGCGGCTACAACCCGGAGAGCGTGGCGATGGCCATCGTCGAGCAGGCCAGCGGCCGGCTCGCGGAAGCATCCAGAGCGACGTAGAAGCCGTGTCGTCGCTCGGCCGCTACGCCTTGCCTGAGGAGTCATCCGCGACCGGTCGTGTGCTTTGCGCGCGGCGGTAATGGATCATGGCGGCAGTCGAACCGACAAGTGAGACGACGCCGGCCATGAATAGCACGCCCGCAGTGACGGTCGGTCCGCCGATGGGCATGGCGCCCCCGAGCAGGCCAAGCGACGGGCCGAGGATGTACCCGAGGCCGATGACCGCCTCGTGACGGCCGCCGGAATCGACGGCCGCGTGCTCGACCGCCATGCCGTAGTAGAGCGCCGCGTAGTAGAGCATTCCCTGCCCGACGCCGAGCACCGCCAGGCCGAGCACGGCGGACCACACGTTCATCTCCAGCAGCACGACGAGCGTTCCAGAGATGAGCAGCGCCGCGCCGACGCCGAGGATGCGCCAGCGTCCGTGCCAGCCGGGCCTCCAGTACATGACGGCGAATACTCCGACGCGCGCGATGATCCACGTGCTGCCCAGCGCCGGCGCCACCGCCGCCGCCACGCCGAGGCGCTCAAAGATGCCCGGCAGGATCGGCGTGAGCATGTAAAGCAGGACATAACTCATGGGCAGGAGCGTGCGCGAGGCGCGGAGGAGGTTGGGGTAGGCGTCGCTCGTGTGGTGGCGCGCGGCAACGGAGTCGTGATGCGGGGGCTGAAGGGG
This sequence comes from uncultured Planctomycetota bacterium, assembly GCA_900696685.1. GTDB lineage: Bacteria > Planctomycetota > Phycisphaerae > Phycisphaerales > UBA5793 > UBA5793. The sequence continues at coordinate 2,721 of CAADHA010000124.1, read as the reverse complement.
CCAGAAGGCGACAAGGCCGAGCGTCGCCCCGTGCATCACCGCAAGGACAATGAATGTGACCTGCGGCATCCCGTGCATGATCGAGATGAGCCACAGGCCCGGCGGAATCGCCGCCGCCCAGGTGATGTTGAACAGGCCGATGGCGCGGCGCATGTCGCGCCCGTGCCGCCCCGAGGCGATGTAACTCTCGACGATGGGCCACTGCATGCCGGCGCAAACGTTGTAGCACGGCGCCAGCAGCCACCACGCCCACAGCGGAGGCAGCGTGGCGAGGATTGCGCACACCACTGCCATGCCGATGAGCGCCGCCGTCAGCAGACGCCGCGCGCCGATGCGCGCCGAAGTCGGCCCGGCGAGCAGAGCCGCAGGGATGTAGGGAACCTGCACGCACAGGCCCAGCAGGAGGTTCTGAAGGTCGGTGAAGGCGAAGACATCGCGGGTGATGAAGTACACGCCGTTGAGCATCACCCCCGTGCCGACGCTGGCGATGCCGGCGTAGACGAGGGTGGAGAGCAGCAGCGCCGAACTTCGCCCGATGGTGTCATCCTTGCCAGTCATCGGGGCGGATCGTATACTCGGCCGGTGGTGGCGGCGCAAGCGCGAATGGGCGCCAGGATGCGCCGCCCGCACGTCCGCGTGGCGCAATTGGATAGCGCAACGGCCTCCGAAGCCGTAGGTTGCAGGTTCGAATCCCGCCGCGGACGCTTCGACTAGACATCGCAGTCATTGGCTAACCACGACGGAAGCATGGCGTCGTGCTTCGCGTCGCTCTGCCCGAGGGTGGAAGCGCGATCGAACATTCCTTCGCGTTCGGCAGAGCCGGGCAAAACGCCAGGCCATGCCACCCGCCGCGCGACCTTGCCTGCCGGGCGGAGTTCGACGTGCTTCGGCAGCGATGAGGCATTACCATCACAGCGGTTTGAGCAACGAATCCAGCAGCATTGAGCAAGACGTCGGGCGGAACGGGATTGACCGCTCGCGCCCATCGTACGCGGTGGTCTTCCTGCCGAGCCGCGCTGATCATCCGCTGCTGTCGCTCGCTGCGGCGCTGCCTTGCGTTGGTGCAGCCATTGCACTCATCGCCAAGAGTGAGATCACAAAGACGCCGCTGTCTTCACTCGAGGGCATCCTGCTGATCATGTGCATTCCCGCGGGGCTGGTTCTGGTGTGGAAAGCGGCGAGCGACGGACTTCGACGGCGCAGCAACAGACAGGAGGCACGGCAACTGGAGGAACTTGCCGATCCTTCATGGCGAGAGAGCGTCGAGGTATCGCGGGCGCTGGCTGCGGCGCGATGGTGCAGGCTGGACTCCACGCTCTTTCTCTTCTCCCAGCGGCGATCGTGGAATCGATTGCGCCGCGCGCTGGACTCGCTTCAATCGCCTTGCCCTGCCGCGCTGGTGGATCACCGCCTGCACGAGGCGTGCCTGAGCATCGCGCGAACTGAGCACACGCTCGAACCGGAACTGCTCGAATCTCGAATCTCGCGCGCCGGCCGTCCATCGCTGAGACGATCGTTCATCGGCCAGATGATCGTGCTTCTCATTCTTGGCGGAACCTGCATCGGCATCCGCAGCCGGGGGTCGAATCCCATGCACTCGCTCGCGATGCTGCTGGTGATGTTTGTCCTCTACGCCCCGTTTCTGGCCTTCATGGTGCTCTGGCCCGCCATCCGCACGGCGCTGCCACGGCTGCGGTCGGCCCCGATCGCCGGGATGGGGGTCGTGATCGACGGTCGCGGACGAAGGTGGACGGTGGACGATTCCATTCTGTTCATCGAACCGAAGGAAGAGGGAATCGTCCCAGGGCTCTACGGGCCTGCCGGCACGCTGCGGATGCTCTTCTACAAGGAAGGCGACGAGGGTTTCGAGGCCCTCTGGCAGCGATGGACGCATCCGAACCCGCGACCGGAGCAATGGTTGAAAGAGTAGAACGCGGCCGCGTGCGCGATGCGCGCGGGGGTCTTGCGAACGGCGCCGATCGGCGCGCGCATCAGCACGATCGGCAGAGCCACGCGAAGCGCGAGGCCGTGCCACCCGTCGCGATTGGACGATCGCGCGGGTACTGGCCGCCCGCACCCCCCAGCGCCTCCGGTCAATCGCAGGCGCCGGGCGGCAAGCCGCACTTCACAGGAAGTACCGGTAGATCTCGCGGCGATGCAGGCAGCGGACAAAGGTCACGACCTCGCCGGCGATGAAAAGCCCATGGCGATAGTCGCCCACGCGCATGCGACCGGCCCCGGGCTCGCCGGCGATGCTTGAGAGTCCGACAATCTGTTCGGGGCGCTGCGCCGCTTCGACCTGCACTATGGCGTCGGTGATGCGCCGCTTCATCGCGGCGTCCCTGACGTTCTTCACATCGCGCAGGAAGGAACTCCGAAAGGCAACCTTCACGAGGCGTCCTTCAAGGCGGACACGACGTCCTTTCGATCCGCCGGCGGAGTCTGAAGGCCCTCGCGAATGGCGGCAGCCATGCCGAGATCCTCCAGCGCTTCGATGAGAACGTCGCGCAGCAGATCGCGCTTCTCGGCGAGCGTCTCGCGCATCGCCTCCTTGATCGCCTTTTTGAGGTCTTCGGGAGTCGGGCTGGTCTGCGAAATCATGAGCGTCGCCTCGGTGAGGGGTCATGGAACCATACGCCCCAGCGACCTGCGGCCTCCGGGAATCAGCGACCGTTCAGCGCCAGGTCACTTCTGAATCGTGCGCGCCACCGGCCCGTCGGG
>CAADHA010000123.1 GCA_900696685.1 uncultured Planctomycetota bacterium | reverse complement strand
CTTCGATAGCACGACGATCTCGCATGTCAACATCCTCGGGGTCGCAGTCATTCTCCCAACCATAGGGCGGGGCAGTCGGACCAGTGGGGAAGACCGCGTTGTAGCCAAGTTGGCGATACTCATTGAGTTCACTCAGGTCGGGATGATCTTCGTAGTTCTGCTGGACTATCCCGCTGTCGAAGAAAGTGACGACGATGTCATCGTGCCCCTCCGTGCGAATCTGCCAGGCGGCGCGCGACTCGATGCGCTCGTGGTGCCATTGATCGCCGAATAGTGGGTCTCTCGGGCAAAGCGGGTCGGTCGGCTGCGGGCAATCGAACGGGTAGAGCCGCCAGTTGGGGCAGACGTAGCGGAAGTTGCCGGTCTGGATCAGCCTGATGCCCACCCAGTCCTCCGTCTCCATCGGCCGCAGGGGAAACCAGAACTCATCCATCGACTCGCGGTGCCAGAAGGGCCGGCCATCGAGGAACTCGAGCAGCCACCCGATCGTCTGACCGTGGCGGAAGCGGGCCTCTTGTTCATTGAAGCCGCGCTCCATCCAGTGGCGGACCTGGAGGGGTCGGGCGACCATCGAGCCGGAAAACAGCCGCTGCCCCGGAACCTCCCGGTAGAACTCCTGCCCCTACGCCGGCCGCATCGAAAAAACCAGCAGCAACCCCATCAGGACGCTACGGACGGCTAGACCGGTGACGCGGGGGGGGGTAAACATGGCGGGTTCTCCTTCGCTGCTGAGGGAGTATAACCGACAAAGGCCCTCGCGCCTTGGGAAAACCGGGAATTGGCGGAAAACTGTTGAAGACGGGTATTGGATGAAGCCGCGCACGGCCGGGCAGGCGTCGCGGGCCGGACTCAGGTCTTACTCGTCAATCCCCAGATCGGCCTTGGTGAAGAGACTTTCGTAGCGATACCCCGCGCCCTCGATGTTCTCCCGCGCACCTTCGAGGCGGTCGATGGTGGAGATGATGGTGTCTACGACGGCGCCGAGGCCGGAGAGGATGCGCGCGGCTTCGAGCACCTGGCCGCCGGTGGTGGCGATGTCTTCGACGATGATGACCCTCTCGCCGCGTTCGAGTTTGCCCTCGATCTGCTTTGCCGTGCCGTAGTCCTTCTTCGCATTGCGGACGAAGACGCAGGGCAGGCCGGTGGCGAGGGACGCGGCGGTGACGAGGGGGATGCCGCCGAGTTCCGCTCCGGCAAGTCGATCGACCTTGCGCGGCCTGATGCGCTCTGCAAAGAGGCGTCCGAGTTCGGCCAGGACGATCGGCTGGGTGGAGAAGAGGTACTTGTCGAGGTAGTAGCGGCTCTTGCGGCCGCTGCGCAGGGTGAACTCGCCGCGCAGCAGCGCTGCATCCGCGATCCGGCGTGCCAGTTCGGACCGGTTCATGAGTGGAACGATAGACGCGCGCGGGTCGAGTGATTCGCGGTTCTCGCTCCAGTCGGCTTGAGGACGGCGGGGGGCTGAGTTCACTCCCACGGCTCGCCGCGGCGCGGGTTGTGGAGGCGCGCGGCGAGGGAGGCGAGCAAGTCGCGATCGGCGTCGGAGAGGTCGCGCGGCGTCTGGACCTGGACGACGGCGTAGAAGTCGCCAATCTTCCCTTCGGCCGTCTTTACGCCGCGGCCGCTGAGGCGGAGTTTCTGGCCCGTGTTGGCGCCGGCGGGAACCTTGAGAGACACCCGGCCGTGCGGCGTGGGGACCTGCACGGTGGCGCCGCTGACCGCCTCGGCCACGGTCACGGGCAGATCGAGAAAGACATCAAGTCCTTCACGGCGAAACCACGGGTGTTTCCCGACGCGGATGGTGAGGATGAGATCGCCGTTCTCGCCGCCGAGCGGAGAGGGCTGGCCCTTGCCGCGCACGCGCAGGCGTGCGCCGTCACTGATGCCCGGCGGGATGGTGATCTCGATGGTTTCGCTCTGGTCTGCGCGGCTGAGGCGGAGTGGTTCCTTGCCGCCGCGGAGTGCGGTGTCGAAGGTGATGTCGAGCACATGCTGGATGTCTTCGCCGCGCGAGGGTGCGGCGGAGGCGCGTGTGCGGCTGCGTGCCGGGCCGGCGCCGCTGCGAGGCCGGCCGAAGAGTTCCTCGAAGAGGCTGCCGACGTCGCCGCCGGCATCGAAGTCGAAGCCTTCGCCACCGCGGACTCCGCCGGCCGGTCCTGTGGAGGACCAGGTGTAGGTGCGCGCGCCGCCGGGCGCGGCGCCGCCGAATCCTGCGGGGCCGCGCGTGTGGCCGAAGCGGTCGTAGTCCTTTCGCTTCTCGGGATCAGAGAGGACGTCGTAGGCTTCCTGGATGGCGGCGAAGCGTGAGGCGGCGTCGGCGGCCTTGTTGCGGTCGGGATGCCATTGCCGCGCCAGGCGGCGATGCGCCCGCTTGATTTCGTCCGCTGAGGCACTGCGGGCGACGCCGAGGACTTCGTAATAGTCGCGCTGGCTCATGGGTGTCGGATGGAATGGTATGGCGGCTTGAGCGGCGACTGGCCTGGGAGCGGCATCCGTGGCGGACATCTACGCAGCAGGTCAGACCCCGCAGTTTCTCGACGGCCCGGCCCGCCTGCTCGGGATGCCTCCGGTCTCGGGAGTGCGGATCCGCCAATGCTCCCTCCCGATCGGGCTGATATTTTCTGTGAGGACCTGACGCCCTGAACCGACTTGGGCGTCTACTGTTCCTGACCGGCATCGAGGCCTCGACAGGGTTGGCCGGCAGACTTTTTTGACGCGGCCGGCCGCGTCACAGAAGGGGAATCACCATGAAGAGATCACAGATGATCGGACTGAGCACCCTCACCGCTTTCACGGCCATTCTGGCGACGACTGTTCCGGTCGAGGCCCAGTTGTTCGGCCGGACCGCGCCCGGGCCGGACGGGAGCATGACCAACGTCCGCGCCGCGCGGATCGAGTTCGTCAAGGACGCGCATGACTTCGGCGTCATCCCCGACACCGGCCAGGTCCGCTGCACCTTCTCCTTCACGAACGTCGGCAACGACATGCTCATCATCTCTCAGATCGACAGCGAGTGCGGTTGCACCGTGCCCGAACTGGACATCCGAGACTACCTTCCCGGGGAGAGCGGGACGATTGAAGTCCGGTTCGATCCGAAGGAGAGGCCGGGCAAGCACCACAAGAACATCACCGTCAAGTCCAACGACGTTTCGAATCCCGAGCGCAAACTGGGGATAAGCGTCGAGGTGCTCCAGGCAGTGCGGCTCTCGACGCCTTCGATCGCACTGGGCCGGCTGGTCTACGGCAAGGGGGCTACGGGCGAAGTCACGCTCTCGTCCGACCGATCGGTCTTCAACATCAAGAGCGTCCACATCGGCGGCCCGCACGTGACCAGCGAGATTGTCAAGCGCGAGGTCGCGCCGGACGCGGCCGGCAAGCCGGTGACGTCAATCACCGTGCGGTTCACTGTCGATCCGGCGGCGCCCAAGGGCATCCTCGACCGTCAGATCACGTTCATGACCGAACTGAGCGACCTTGACGGCAAGGGCACGGTCGAGCACATGGTTCGCCATCACATCAACGGGCACATCGCGGGGCAACTCCAGGTCACTCCTGACCGCTTTACGATCGGCACGCTCGGGCCGGGCGAGGCGTTTGACCGGGAAGTGCGCGTCTACAGCCTGCTCGACAAGCCGTTCAACATCGTCGGCGTGCGGATCGAATCGCAGTCGACGGCGCGCGTGGAGGTCAGCCAGGAGTTCATCGAGGTCGCGGCGAACAAGATTCCGGTGATCCGTCTCCAGGGCACGACGCCGCAGGAGAAGGGCGCGTTCAACGGCGTCGTTTATCTCACGACCGACATTCCTGACGAGAAGGAACTGGAGATCCGGTTCTTCGGCGTGGTGCGTTCGATCGGGCGCGGACCGATCATCGCTCCGCCCGGAGATGGCGATGGGACGGCGACGAAGCCGGCGGGCGGTGCGGCCGCGGGCGACGACCGCTGAGAAGTCCAGTTTCCTTCGTCGAGTCATTCAAGGAGCGATGAAATGACCTGCTGCAATCCGCTCAAGTGTGCGTCGATGCAGTTGGTCTTGCTCGCGTGCGTTGGAGCCGGCGCTGCGGCTCTTCACCTCAGCAGCGCGGACCGTCAGCGTGCGATGATCGGCGAGTTCCTCAAGAGGACTGCGTCCGAGCCGGCGGGCGAAGCGGCTGGTGCGGGTGCCCGGGGCGCAGCCTCGCCTGACGGCGCACCAGGCGGCGCCGGCACTCCGGCGGAAGGCGGCGCGACCGGCGGCGCCGTCGACGGCGCGCCTGCCCCCGCGCCGTTCAATCTCGCCGCGCTGGGCGAGTCGATCACCATCGAACAGGCGTGGTACATCTACGACACGCTGCCCTTTCTCGACGACGCGAACCCTGTTCAGGTGATCTTCATCGACGCGCGCGAGAAAAAGCAGTTTGACGAGTCGCACATTCCCGACGCCTATCACATTACGCCCAAGAGTTTCTTTGACAACACGCTGCCCGAGGACATGCCGTTCTGGCCCGAGGACGCGGTCATCGTCGTCTACTGCACGGGGGGCGACTGCGAATCGTCGCATCTCGTGCGCTCCCGGCTGATCCACGAGAAGCAGTTCAAGCGCGTGTACGTGATGACGGCGGGCCTGCCGGGGTGGATCGAGGCGCGGCTGCCCGTCGAGTCGTCCAACTGATTCCAGATCGGAGCGATCATCGGTGACCAACGCCTGCTGCACTTCGCCATCTCTCTCGAGCGGCGCGCGTCTGGGACTGCTCGCGGCGCGGTGGGTCATGGCGGGGCTGTTTCTCTTCAGCGGAGCGGCGAAACTCGGCTGGCTCGAAGCCCTGCGAGGCGTGGACCTGCTTGTGCCCATCGCCAACCAGGGCATTGATCCCGCCAACTTCGCCGCGTCGGTCAACGGGTTTCGCGTCCTGCACAGCGATCTGATCCCGTTCACGGCATTTCTGATTCCGTGGCTTGAGGTGGTCTGCGCGGCGGCGCTGATCATCGGCGTAGCGACGCGCGGGGCCGCCCGCCTCATCGCGGCTCTGCTCGTGCTCTTCTGCCTCGCCATGCTCAGCGTCATCGTGCGCGGCATGGACATCGACTGCTCCTGCTTCGGCAAGTTCCTCGGCGGCGCGGTCGGGTGGAGGAGCATCCTGCGCAACGTGGTGCTCCTGGCGATCATCCTGCCTGTCGCGCACTACGGGGCAGGAATGCTCGCACTGGAGAACCGGTTCGTTTCCCGGCTCGCCGATTCCGACAGATAGGCATGCGGCCTTGACCTGTCCGCCGACCCAACAGCGCCGATGATGAGTTGCTGTGCCTATGGCGCGTAGCGGTCTTCGAGGACGGCGAAGTGGGGGCGAAAGCGCGGTCCGCCCAACTGCGGATCGATCAGGCGCAGCCGGCCGATGCGCGGATGAATGCGGTCGGTGTTGCGCCGCGCGCGGTCGAAGACCTGGAGGATGCGCAACTCCGCGAGCCAGAAGGTTGCGCTGTGCGCAGCAGCAGAGGCGTCGGCAAGGCGCTGGTAGCCCGGCAGTGCGTCGGCCCAGCGATCAAGTTGGAACAGGCACTCGGAGCGGCCGAGCACCGCCTCGGCCGAGGTCTCGCGCCACACGAGCACCTGTTCGTAGGCGGCGAGGGCCGAGAGGTGCTCGCCCGCGAGGCGAAGGGCGTCGGCGTGCGCGAGCGTCGCGGCCAGCCCATTCTCGCCCGACGCGCTCAGCGGCTGGGCGATCGAGTGGCCAAGGCGGGAGAGCGGTTCGATGCGCTCGCGTGCCATGGACGAGGCGGCGGCCTCGTCCCCCGAATCGACAAGATGCTGCGCCTCGGCGAGGCGAGCCGAGACGATGCGCGTGATGAAGCCGAGCGCCCGCTGCGGGGAGCGCTGCGTCAGTTCGCGCAGGTCGTTCTCAATGCGGTCGGTGCGGCCGAGCGCTTCGAGAACGGAGATGCGGGCGTCGACGATTTCCGCGGCAAGTGCGTCCTCAACGCCCGGAGTCTCTTCAAGCCTCTCGAGGCGCTGGAGCGCCGCTTCGTATTCCCCGAGGCCGCGCTGCGCCTGCGCCGCACGGACCTGCGCGGCGACGCGGTAGTAGAGAAGATCGGCGAGGCGCGCGGCCTCCTGCGGCGCGCCCTGCCGGGCGCGGTCGGCGAGGTCGGAGGCGCGGTCGGCAGCGGCGCGGACCTGCGAAAGCAGGGCGCGCTGCTCCTCGGGCGTCGGCGCTGCGGCCGCCTGCTTCCATCGCGCCTGCACAACCTGGAACGCGGCATCGACGTGCAGGGCCGAGCCGGCTGCAACGAGCGCAAGCGAGTCCGCCGCCTCATCGAACCGTGCACGGCGGATGAGCAGCAGGCCGCGCTCATACGCCCAGCGGTCGAAGGCGGCGCTCTGGGGGAATCGCTCGATGATGAGCGTGAGAGCGCGTTCGTAGAGTTCGTCGAGTGCAGGCGCGGCGCCGGGTTCGAGCACGGCTGCGGAGAGGAGCGCGGCGGCCCGCTCCGCGGCGGCGGGAGCGCGCGAGTCGAGCGGAAAGCGCCGGGCCGCATCGAGCCACATGGTGCAGGCGCGGTCCGTCTCGCCTCGCAGCGCATGCAGGTTGCCCAGGGCCAGCAGGAGTCGCGGAGCCAACTCCTCCGAATGACCGTGCCTGGCGAGCAGACCCTCGAGCAGCGCCATCGCCTCGGCCTGCCGCCCGGCGTCGGCGGTGAGGCGCTCGGCCTGCGCCAGCGCCATCTCCGCGGGCAGGTCGGCGATGGGAATGGACTGTGGCGTGATCGCGCGCCATCGGTCGGCGACCACATCCTCGCGCTGCGACGCGGTCAGCGGCAGCAGGTCGTTCTGGAGGTACAGGCGGTAGACGCGGAGGGCTTCGGTCACGAGGCGCCGGGCCGCATCGCCTTGTGCGCCGAGGAAGTCGGGCCGGCCCGACGCGGCATTGCCCCCCCCGATGCGAGCCGGAACCGCATGTCGCACACGAGAAGAAATGCGAACGGATCACGACGGACCTGGTCGATCGCGGCGAGGCGGTCGAGGGCCGCGATTGCGGCGGGACTGCCCTCCGAGCGCGCCAGCATGTCGATGAGGCCCAGGCGGGCGCGAAGCGCCGTGAGGGCGTCAGACTGGCCCGAAGCGATCGCCTGGTCGAATCGGCGGCGCGCCTCGTCGTAGCGGCCCAGGCGCGTCAGGGCGATTCCTGACAACACCCTCGCCCGGCCGGCCCACGGCTCCGAGAGGTCGCCGATGACCGGCGCGAGCGAGTCGAGGACTTGCTGCCAGCGATGCTCCCGGGGATCGCCGCGGGCGACGACTTCCGCGAGATGCAGCGCACAGGCATGGAGGAAAGGCAGGCGCTGGCGCTGTTCGGTGTGGAGGAGGAAGCGGTGGTGCTGCTGAAGGGCGGCGCTGGTTGAGAAGTCGCGATGTTCTTCGAGATCGAGAATCTCGTCGGCCAGGCCGACCATCGCGTCGTCGATGAGGCGCAGCGCCTCGGCGGCTGCGGCCTCGAGGCGGGCGTAAAGCGCCTCGTCAGCGACGCCGAACTCGGCCGTGAGCGCGGCCGCGCCCTGCGCCTCCCCGAGGAACAGGATGCCTTGGGCGAGGTCGGCGCGCCAGAGAGGCGCTCGCGGATCGGAGGTGAAGGCCTCGACCAGGTTCCGCCGCGCAGAGAGCAGTTCGTCGACGGCCCGGGCGCGCTGCGCCGGGGCGAGCGCTTCGTCGGCGAGCGCGGCCTGGAGTTGGGCGATGGCGATGATGTGCGGCATGGCGGGGTCGTGCCGGCCGCCGGCATCGAGCACGTAGTCGAGCAGATCGTGCAGGCCGTACTCCGCGAGGCCGCGCAGGAACTGCTCCTGGTCAAGTTGCTCGTTAAGGCTCTGTGCGCAGACGGAAAGCGGCGTGGAGAGAACGGCGAACAGGGCAAGCGGCAGGACGACGCGACGCATGGATCGATTCTACGGAGCAGCGGCCGCGATTGCCGCGGCCGGCGGAGTCGGCGCGCGAACCCGCAGAGCGGGGCTTGACTTCAATCCAGGCGTGGTCAGGACGCGGCGCGCGTAACGGTGGTGATGAGCACATCGTCCTGAGTCGCACCGCAGCGGGATTGTCCAAGAGCGTGGGGCAGGAAGTGCGCGAGGTCGAGGGGCACGTCCCTGCTCCAACGGCGCACGACCTGCTCGACTCCCCTGATTCCGAACGCCCGGCCGCGCTCATCCACCGCCTCGATCGCACCGTCGGTGTAGAGAATGACGACCTCACCAACGCCCAGCGCCGTCGATTTCATTCCCGCGTCGAAGACCTCCTCCGGCACGGCGCCGAGGAGGAACGCGGTGGACTCGAGAGCGGTCACGGACCCGTCGTTGCGGCGGATGAAGGCCGGCGGGTGCCCTGCGCTGACCCACTCCATCTCGCCGCCGGGGCGGATGCGGCAGATGAAGGCGGTGGCGAAGATGCTGTGCCGCGCCATCACGAGATGGAAGTAGCGGTTGAGCAGGCTGACGACGTGCTCGGGCGAGGCGTCGGGGCGCTCGGCGTAGAGGCGCTGGACTTCGCCGTCCACGCGGTTGACGGTGAGCGCGGCGGGAATGCCGTGGCCCGTCACGTCGATGAGCACGACGCTGAGCGAATCCGGCTCGGGCATGTGAGTGAAGAGGAAGTCGCCGCCGACCTGCCGCATCGGTTCGTAGGAATAGGCGAGGCGGATGGGGCCGGTCTCGATCGGCGCGGGAAAGCGCCGCTCGTGAATCTTGCGCGCATCGACGAGATCGCGGCGGCTGAGCGTGAACTGCCGCCTCAACTGATTGATCTCGACCTGGTTGCGCAGACGGCTGATGCGCCACCAGCACAACAGCAGACCCAGGGCGATGATGGATGGGGCCAGCAGCGCACCGGTGAGGAAGTGCAGAACCGTCAGCCGCTCGACGAGAAGAGCCGTGATGATCCACGCGGGGTAGAGGACCAGGAGAGGCTTGATTCCCTGAGACGGAGTCCAGGGGAGCAAGGCGCACGCCGCGAAGTGCGACATCGCGACGATCACGATGACCCACGCCATCGCCCCCGCGCTCATCGCGCCCGTATTCAACAGGCGTATCTCCTGCCCGATCGCGCCGCCGATCGAGCACAGGCCCGTGAGGATGAGAACCCAGTACGCGAGCCGGAGCACGGCCATGCGCGAGGAAAGCCGCGTGCGCACGAGCAGAAGCGCGGCAAGCAGGGTGAGCAGGCGGAGCACCTCGACGGCGAGGAGAACAGGGTCGGAGAGCGCGGCCAAGGGCATCGGGACCGACGTGCCGACCAGGCTCATGCACCAGTAGATGGCGGCGCCGAGTGCGTGTTGCATGGCGATCAGCCCCAGCCAGAGAGAGACGAGCCAGGTGAAGCGCAGTCGAAGAAGGCGCTCGATCTCCTCCTCGAAGGCGGAGGCGATGGGAAGGGGGGGCGGGGCGGGCGTCATGCGGGCGCTCCGACGGAGGCAGTGCGCGAGGCGACGCCGGCGGCCGTCGCGGTGCGGGTCAGCCACGAGCGTGATCGCTGCGGGGCATCGACTCCCATGCATACGGCGGCGACGAGGACGTCGTGCTGCGGCTCGCCGAAGGCGCCGCGGAAGCGATGAAGTTGCCGCATGAACGCGGCCGGCCACTGCAGCGGATCATCGACGCGCGTGGTGCGGATGATGGCCTGGACGCCGTCAGGGCCGAGGCGCCGGCCGTAACGGTCGCGCCACTCGTAGGCGCCGTCGGAGTGGGCGATGAGCACTTCGCCTGCGCCGATCAGCGCCAGCGTCTCCTCGCACTCGTCGCAGAGCGAATCAGACGAGCCCAGGGGCCAGGTGGTCGATTCGATCTGTTCGAGCGAACCATCCTGCCTGCGGATGAAGACCGGGGCGTGCCCGGCCCCGCACGCGCTCACCGAGCCGAGATGATCGAAGCGCAGGGCGAAGGCGGTCGCGTAGACGCCGTGGGGCGCGAGCATGAGATGGGCGTATCGATCGAGCGCGGCGATGAGGTCCCTGGGCCGGTAACGTGGATTCTCGGCGAAGAGGCGCTCGATCTCACCGTGGAGGCGGTGGACGGTGAGGGCGGCGGCAATGCCGTCGCCGGCGACGTCGAGGAGAACCAGGCTCAGCGAGCCGTCGGGGGCTTCGTGTGCAGCGAGGAGGTCGCCTCCGATTCCCAGGCGCGGCGCATCGTGGTAGGCGAAGCGGATCGGCCCGGCGAGGCGCGGGGGGGGGAAAATCGCTTCGTGCAGCCGGCGCGCGTCAAAGAGTTCGCGGTGAAACTGTTCGTAGTCCCGGCGCAGCGAGGCGGACTCGATGCGTCGGCCCAGGCGGGTCGTTCGGAACCAGCAGATAACGACGCCGGGAAGCAACTCGACCGCCGCGATCGCGTCGGCGGCGAGGAGTGAGAAGCCGAGTCGCTCATTCGAGAGGAGCAGTTGCGCCAGGATCCACGCCAGCCACACCGCAGCCGCGGTCTGCAGGGCCTGGCGCGGCGTCCACGGCAGGAGGATGCACGCCATGAGGAATCCCAGTCCGATGCGAATCAGGCCCACGCCCTGATCCTGTATGGCATGGAAGATCGTCGAGGCGATCACCGCGTTGATCACCACGAGCCAGAAGGAAAGCCGGAGGAGATCCCGCGGCCTGGTGCCAGACCGCTGCGCGTTCTGCCAGAAGAGGAGGACGACGATCAGTTGGATGAGGTGGGCGGCCAGATGGCCGACGAGGCGCATCCAGTCGCCCCAGAGCACAGGCCCGTCGAGGAGAAAGAGCAGGGCCAGCAGGGCGGCCCACGCCACGCACAGAACGCGAAAGCGCCGCGCCAGGAGGGCGGCCATCTCAGCCTGGTAGGCCTCGCCGAACTCTGTCTCGACCAGCGTCACGCGCGCCTCGATTCAGGCTCATTCTAGAGCGGCGCGTCGCGCGCTGAGGTGGGTGCGGTCCGACGCCGCCGCGGGGTCATGCGGAGGTCGCGCCCAGGCCGAGGCGGTGCTCGATGAGGCGGCGCAGCGACCGACCCGCGCGGTAGACCAGGGAGAGCGTCTGGAAGCGCACGGCGAGGCGGTGGATGGTCGGATCGTCGGGCGCGGCCTTGAGGGCGCGGCGGAGCATCACCCGCGCCCGCTGATGCCGCCCTGACCGGATGTAGGCGAGCAGGAGATTGTGGTTGGCGCGCTCGTGGGCGGGATCGAGGCGCAGCGCCCTGCGCGTGTACTCGATGCCGCGCTCGAAGTCGCCGCGTCGGAGGGCGAGGACGCCGAGGCGGTGTGAGGCCTCCGCGTTGCGAGGTTCGCGCTGGGCGAGCATCGTCAGGGCCCGCGCCGCCTCGGTCCGAAGGCCCACTTCGTTGAGCAGGTCCGCCAGGCCGAGGAGGTCAGGCTCATCGAGCGTGAGCGACTCGATCACGCCGGCGAGGTGGCGGCGGGCGACGTCGTGCCGCCCCGTGTGGTAGGCCACGATCGCCAGGTTCAGCGCGACACCGGGATAGTCCGCGTTCAGTTTCGAGACGAGTTCGAATTCGACGGCTGCGGCGGCGAAGTGCCGCGCCGCGATGGCGATCTGCCCGAGGCGGAAATGGGCGTCGGCGTTGGCCGGTTCAAGTTCGAGGATGCGCCGGAACTTCTCCGCCGCTTCAGGAAGTCGGTCCATCGTGACCAGGTGCATCCCGAGATCGAGGAGCGTGTCGATGTTGCCGGGGTCCTCGCGCAGGGCGCGCAGGTACAGGCGAAGCGCCTGCTCGGGTTGTCCAAGCGAGGCGTAGGCGGCGGCGAGGCGCGCGTGGACTCGGGGCATGCGCGGATCGAGGCGAGCCGCCTCCTTGAAGCACCAGATCGCTTTCTCAAACTGCCCGCGCTGGAGGAGGCTCTCGCCGAGGTTGGCGCAGCAGACGGGGCACTCCTCGCGGATCTGCCGGGCCATGTAGTAGACCTGCTCGGCTTCGTCGTGCCGGCCCATTTGCGCGAGAGCGCCCACCTGCGGGCAGTAGGCCGCTTCATTGCCCGGATCGAGTCTGACGGCCTCTTCGAGGGCGGCGAGCGCTTCGGCGGGGCGGCCGGCGCGGCTGAGGTTGACGCCCAGGCTCACCAGCGCGGGGTAATGTCGCGCATCAAGGCGATGCACCGCCTCGAAGACATCGATCGCCTCGACGAGGCGTCCGGCGGCCTCGAGCGTCAGGCCGAGGTTATACGTCCAGTCCACCTGGTTGGGGTTGATCGCAAGGGCCTTGCGCAACTCCGCTTCGGCCTCTTCCCAGCGGCCGAGTTCGAAGAGTTCGTGCGCGCGTTCGACGTGCTCTTCGCCGTTGTTCCATTCGCTCATTGGCCCGGCCTCGTGACCCGATCCGGTCTCACGCCTCGATCATTCATCGCCCGGCGATGCACAATCCTGCGAAGTTGTTCGGATTGCGACGGATTATACTCCCAATGAACATCGTCAGTTAAATCGACACACGCGGCCCGTCGCGTCGATGTTTGCCGGAAGAACGCTGCCCATGCCCTCTCGCTTCCATCAACTCCTTCTGATCCTCGCAGCCGCACTCACCCTCATCCGGCCCGCCTGGAGTCAATTGACGGAGGCGCAGGAGGCGGACCTGGCCCTGTGGCGGACCGTTCTCACCGACGGCCCGGGCGAGGCCGGGGTCCAGCGCACCGCCGCCCGGAGGCTTCTCGATACCGGCTGGCCGCAGTCCATATCCCTCCTCGGACAGTTGCTGGGCGACTTCCAGAGGCCCGACGTCGTGGCGTTGATCTGCACCGCGGTGCGCGACTCCGACCCGCCGCCCGAGGCGCTCTTCGACGCGCTGGTCGAGAGCCTGATTTCGGCTCCTGTCGAATTGCGAGGTGACCTTGCGGATGCGATCGGCGCCTATCCGCCCGACATGCTGGCGCGGCTGAGCCAGCGTCTGGCGCGAGGCGGACCGGCGCCAGAGCAGGCGGCCCTCATCCTCGCACTCAGCCGCTTCACCGAAGTCGAGGTCGTGGACCAGCTCATCAGTCTCCTCGGACCGGATGTTGATCCTGCCGTGCGCACCGCCGCACTCGACGCCCTCGTCCGCGTGACCGGAGCGGACTACGGCGACTCGATGACGCGCTGGCAGTCGTGGTGGCGCAACAATCGCGTGCAGGGGCGCGACGGGCTGGTCCGCCGCAAACTCCGGCGTCTCGAACGCGAGCGCGATGACGCGATGCTTCGAATCCAGAGCCTCCAGCGCGACGTGGCCGCTCTCACCGGCGACCTCCTCACCGCGATGAACCGCAACTACACGCTCGCCGACCCGGAGCAGCGCAACGCCCTGCTCCTGACTCTGCTGGGGCATCCGCGCACGGCGGTGCGGCGCCTGGGGCTTGACCTCGTCGAGCAGCGCGTGCTCAACGCCGAGCCGGTCAGTGCGGAGGTGACTGTGATTCTCGGGCGGATGGCCACCGATCCCGCGGCGCCGCTGCGGGCGCTGGCGGTGCGCCGCCTGGCGCTGGTGGACAGTGCAGGAGCGGCCGCGCTGGCCGGGCCGATGCTCGCGGACGCGACCGACCCGGACCTTGAAACGGCAATCATCAGCGTGCTGGGACAGAACGCCAACCCGATCGCAACCGAAGCCCTCATCGCGCGGTTCGTCCGCGCCGAAAGACCCAGGGGCACGGCCGCGGCGCTTCTGGCCTCGGCCACCGCCGGCCATCTCGGCACGGAGCAGCTCCTCATCATCTCCGAGCGCCTGCACGGGCAGGGGCATACGAGTCTCAGCGCCGTCGAGGCGGAACTGCTCGCGTGGTGTCCGGCGCCGCTGGCGGGCGAGACGCTCAGGGCGCTCCTTCAATCTGCGGAAGTCGGCGCGGAGCGCAAGGCGGCGGCGGCGCGCGGCCTGGCGGCTTCGGGCCTGCATCAGGAGGTGCTGCTGGCGCATGCCGCCGATGCCGCCGTGTATCCCCACGCCCTGCGCGCAGCCGGGCGGCGCGGCGGACTTGAGGCCCTGCGCCTCATCATCGCCTGGCCCGTTCTCGACCCGGGCCGCTTCGGCGAGGAAGTCGGCCAGATCCTCTCTTCGCTTCCTCCAGCCGGCTGGCTCGATGCGGACAACATCCTTGCAGGCCGCGAAGGAGTCGATCTTCAGCGCCGCGTGAACTCGCTCAGCCGCGTCCTGACGCTGCCCCAGCCGGGCAACGGATCGAACGGCATCGCGACGGTGAACGAGGCGCAGCGGAGACAGATGTGTCTGCGGCTGGCGGAACTGCACTGGCGGCGGGCCGATCCGGAAGCGATGCTGACGGCCCTCCAGGCGGCCCCGGTCGCGACGAACGACTCGGACAGCGAGGCACGCTGGCGGAACATTGCCCTCATCGCCCTGGAGCGATTCGACAATGCCGACACGACGCGCAGCGGCGACTGGGTGGACGCCCTTGATCTGGTTCTGCGTCAGCGCACGACCGACGTGGACCGCGCGGCACGGATCGCCGACGCCATCCAGACCGGCCGGACTTCGCCCCTGAGCGAGGCCGACCGCGCCCGTTTCGACGTTCTGCTGACCAGACTTGCCTCGCTCATCTCCGCCTCCGGGCCGCAGGGTTGACGGTTCCGCAAGGCACCGCGGCCGAATCCCAAGAAACCGAGGGAATTGATCGCCCTTCCTTCGAACGCAATCATCACCTGTGCCTCGCCCAGACATGACGACGAGCGACGGGTCATCTTCATCGGCAAGCAACGGCTGGTGCATCGACCTGCATCACGTCTCGAAGACGTATCGCGGGCGGGTCCGCGCGCTCGACGGCGTCACGATGCAGGTGGCGACGGGCGAGGTCTTCGGTCTGCTCGGCCCCAACGGCGCAGGCAAGAGCACGCTCGTCAAGATCATGATGACGGTGATCCGCCCCAGCCGTGCGGAGGGGCGCATCCTCGGTCGACCCGTCGGTGACAAGGACGCCCTCCGCCGCGTCGGCTACCTCCCCGAGCATCACCGCTTCCCGACCTACCTCACGGGCGAGCAGGCGCTGCACTTCTACGCGGCCCTGTGCGGCGTGGCGCGCCGCGATCGAAAACGACGCGCCGATGAACTCCTCGAGCGCGTCGGCATGAGCGACTGGCGCCGCAAGAAGATCGGCGGTTACTCGAAGGGAATGATGCAGCGCATCGGCCTGGCCCAGGCGCTGATGAACGACCCCGCCCTCGTCGTGCTCGATGAGCCGACTGACGGCGTCGACCCCGTCGGCCGCAAGGACATCCGCATGCTCCTGAGCCAGTTGCGCGACGAGGGGCGGACTGTTTTTCTCAACTCGCACCTTCTGAGCGAAGTCGAGATGGTCTGCAACCGCGTGGCGATCCTCGTGCAGGGGCAGGTCGCCATGCAGGGGACGCTCGAGGAACTGACGCGCGAGTCGAAGCGCTACGAGATCGAGTATGCCGGGCCCGAGTTCGACTGGATCGGGGAGTACGAGGGCGCGACAAGCCGGCCGGCAGCCGGCGGCGAGCGCCGCGTCATCGCCCTGCGGGGCACCGACGCGGCTGCGGCCCAGCCGATCATCGACCGCCTGCGGGCGCAGCGCGCCGTGATCCACCGCTGCCAGGCGTGCGGCGAGTCGCTCGAGGACCTGTTCATCCGCTCGGTCATCGATCCGGCGACGGGCCGTGCGCGCCCGCCGGGCGCCCCGCGCGGACCGAGCGCGCCGCCCATGGCTCCACTCATTCACGCCGGCCCGAGAGGAGGCGCCGCATGACCGCCGTCCTCGCCATCCTCCTCGATTCCTACCGCGAACTGCTCGCCAAGAAACTCTTCTGGTTCGTGCTGGCGATCTCGCTGCTCATCGTCGTGTCGTTCGGTTCGATCGGTTTCAACGATCGCGGCATCAGCATTGCGTACGGGCTGTACACGATCGAGAACGAGGTGCTCCGGGCCGGCAGCCCGCTCGTCGTGCCTTTCATGGACTTCGCGTTTGCGGGCGTCATCGTCGGCGTGTGGCTCGGATGGGGGGCGATCATCCTGGCGCTGGTCTCCACGGCCGAAGTCTTTCCCAACTTCCTCGCCGGCGGCGCAATCGACCTTGTGCTCAGCAAGCCGGTGCGGCGCAGCACTGTCTTCTTCACCAAGTACTTCGGCAGCCTGCTGTTCGTGCTCCTCCAGGTGGCGGTCTTCTGCATCGGCACGCTGCTGGTGATGCGGTGGCGCGTCGGGGAGTGGCGCTGGGGGGTGCTCATCGCCGTTCCCGTGCTTGTGCTCGTGTTCAGTTACCTCTACGCCTTCATGGTGCTGTTCAACGTCCTGACGCGATCCACGCTTCCCTCGCTGGTGCTGACGATCCTGGCGTGGCTTGGGCTGTTCACGCTGGCGACGACGGAGGGTGTGCTGCTGAGCCAGTTCCGCCTTCCGGCCGAAGTCGACCGCGACGCCTACCAGAAGCGCATCGAGTGGTACCAGCAGCGCATCGCCGACGCGGCCGCCCAGGGCGACACCGACGCCGTCGCCCGCTATCGCAGCAGGATGGAGAGCGACGAGACCAGCCTGGCCGAGGCGCGCAAACGCATCGAGAAGTTCGTGCCCTTCCACGAAGCGGCGCGGCTGACGATGCTCATCCTTCCAAAGACCGCCTCGACGGCCAATCTCGTGCAGCGCCGCCTCCAGACCAACTCGGGCATGACGACCGCAAGCCTCATGGCCACGCTCGCCGGAGAGGACCTGCCGCCGCCTTCCCCGGAAGAGGTCGAAACCGAATCACGAATAACGCAGCACCAGAGGCGTCAGCACGAAATCATGCGCCGCGCCGAGGAGTACGAGAACAGCCGGCCGTGGTGGATGATCATCGGCACTTCGCTGCTCTTCGAGGCGGGCGTGCTGCTGGTTGCGTGCATCATCTTCGTTCGGCGCGACAACTGAGGGAGGGATCACGCCGCCGGGGCGCCGAGCGTGCAACGACTCACCCGTCTCCTCTGAGCCACTCGTCATCGAACGTCATCCCCGCGGGCACGTCGGCATCGGGGGAAGTTTCGACCATTGTCGCCACGGGATAGGCGCAGTAGTCCACGCTGAACGCCCCGGCCGGGCGGTGATTGCCGCTGCGGCCCAGGCCGCCGAAAGCGAGTTTGCTCGACGCCCCCGCCGTGCCCGTGTTCCAGTTGATGCACCCCGCGCGGACCTCGCGGAAATAGCGTTCGGCGTCGCTCGCTCGCTGGGTGAAGATCGCGGCGGCGAGGCCGTATTGCGTCCCGTTCGCCTGCGCGATCGCTTCGTCAAGGCCGCGGCAGGCGCTGAGTTGCACGAGCGGGCCGAAGACTTCGCAGTCGTGCTCGGCGTCGCCGGCGCGGAACTGCGAGCCGTCCACTTCGATGATGCCCGGTGAGATGAAGTGGCCGGGACGGCCGATCCGCCTCGCTTCGAGCAGCACTCGCCCTCCGCGCGCAACCAGCCGCCGCTGAAAACCAAGGACAGCGCGCACCGTCTGCTCATTGATCACCGGCCCCATGAAAACGGGCGGTTCGCTCCGTCCCGGTCCGATGGCCAGACTTCGCGCCGCCTCGACAAAGGCCCGCCGGACGCGATCCATCACGCCCTCATGCACGATGATGCGCCGCGTGCAGGTGCAGCGCTGTCCCGTCGTGGCGAAGCCGGCGCGCACGCACTCGATCACCGCCTGGCGCAGGTCGGCGTCGTCCATGACCACGGCCGCGTTGTTGCCGCCCATCTCCAGCGCGATGATGCGCCCGGGACGGTCGAGATTCGCTTCGAGAATGCGCCGTCCGACCGGCCACGAGCCGGTGAAGAGAATCCCGTCGAGATCATCGTGGCTCACGAGACTCGACGCGACGTCCGCCGCGCCCTGCACGAGGTTGAACACCCCCGGCGGCAGGCCGGCCTCCTCCCACAACTCCGCGATGATCTGCCCCACGGCCGGCGTCTTGTCGCTGGGCTTGAAGACGATGGTGTTGCCCGCGGCGAGCGCGGGAATGAAGTGCCCGTTGGGCAGGTGGGCGGGGAAGTTGAAGGGGCCGATCACCGCCATCACGCCGTGCGGCTTGAAGCGGTTGATTCCCTTGCGCGTCGCGCTGACGGGCACTTCGAAGTCGGCGATGCGCGACCAGGCGCCGGCGGGGTCGAGGGTGATGTCCACCTTGGCGATGAGAGCGCCGGCTTCGAAGCGCGACTCGGCCATCGTCTTGCCGCTCTCATCGCAGATGAGGCCGGCCACGCGTTCAAGATTGGCCTTGACGACCTGCTGGTAGCGGCGCAGGAACTGATGCCGCTCGGCGGCAGGCAGCGCCGCCCACGCGGGAAAGGCCCGCCTCGCCGCGGCGACGGCCGAATCGACATGCGCGACGTCGGGCGCGCCTTGCCAGATGATCTCATCGGGCGCCGCGGGATTGACAGAAGTGATGACAGCGGTGGAACGGACGTCCCGCCCATCGGCTGTCGCGAGGTCAATCCACTTCCCGTGGATGAAGTCCGCCGGTGCTCGTTCGAGGCGTGAAGAACGGGGCATGCACGATGGTATCGACCGATTTGCCTTCAAGTCCGGGCCCCCCTTGCCTACACCATGTCAAGGCGCAAGCGGGCGGCAAGAGGCCCGAATTGGTTTACTCGCAGCCGGACAGTCGGCGCGAGATTTATCTGCTCGCGCTCGACGCACCAAGTGAACTGCCGGGAAGTCTCGCCGGGATTGAGCCGCGCTTTGCGGCCCTTCTCGTGTGGGATGCGGATCAGGAGTCCGTGTCGACGATCTCGGCCGTGACGGAGTTCCTTTTCCGCGCGGGGTGCATCTCCCTGAGTACGTGGGGGCGGGACTGCGAACGCGTGCATGACATCATGGACGAGGTGTCCGAGTGGCTGGAAATCGATGAAGGGCCAAACCGTCATCTGCAGAACCCCGAAGATGCGGAAGTGACAACCTGGCATTCAGAGTCCTTCCGATCGGCTCTTTTCTACCTGGCGTGTTGTGCCCACGAACCTGGTTCATACGCGCCCTGTGCCCAGTCCATCGTCATCACCATTGGCACGGATGAATCAAGGCGGATGCACATCCGCAAGGCACTCGAGTGGCCGTTCGAGTGCCCGAGGAGAAGATCGGAAGGGAGTGCGCAAGGTTGGTAATCAGACGACCTCACTTGCGCTAACCATGGCTGAAGTCCGCGTTACTGCACCGTCCACGCCCCGTTGCGATAGACGGTCAGCGTTGTGTTGACGTCGTACCAGCGCGGGAGCATGGTGAGGTCGAGGACGGGGCGGGGGCGGTCGCCGTCCACTGACAGGCGGGCGGACCACGGCG
Source organism: uncultured Planctomycetota bacterium (assembly GCA_900696685.1). Taxonomy (GTDB): domain Bacteria; phylum Planctomycetota; class Phycisphaerae; order Phycisphaerales; family UBA5793; genus UBA5793. Next base: position 37,983 of record CAADHA010000123.1, on the reverse strand, counting down.
CGGCCGCGCCGGACTGGAGCGCGACCTCGAATCGGAGCATGGCGTCGATCTCGGCGGGAGTGATCGTTTCGCCCGGCTTGCCGTTGCACGTGTTGCAGATGATGAAGTGCTGCCCCCTGCACACGCCGCAGTGGCCGGGGACGACTCCGCCCCGGCACGTCGGGCACTTGATGATCCGCTCGTTGCGGCACGTCGGGCAGCGCGGATAGTTGCGCGAAAAGGAGATGATGCGCCCGATCGAGCCGACCGACCGGCCGAACTCGAGCACGAGGCGCTCGGTCGCGGCGTTGAGATCGAGCGCGGCGAGTGCCTTCTGCCCATCGCCCTGGCGGTAGAAGCCGAGCATGGCGGAGAGGAGAGCGGCGGCGCGGCGGAACTCGCGCTCCGCCACCCTGAAGTCCAGCACCTCGGAAGATCCTGCCTCGACCCCGCTGCCCAGGAAACTCGCAAGCGAGCGCAGGTCGCGTTCGAGCGCGCTGCGCCCGCGGCGCTTCTCGATCTCGGCGAGGGCGAGACAGGCGCTGCGGCCGAAGCGCTCGCCGTCGAGCACGGCCGCGAGGACGAAGAGGCGCGCGGCGGTGTCAAGTTGCGATTCGTCGATCGCCTCCTCGCCGAGCAGGAAGTACGCTTCGGGGTTGGCGGGCGAGAGCGCGGCGAGGCGCTCGTCCAGGCCGGGCCAGGCCGGCGGCCGCTGGGCTTGCGTCCGGGCGGCATCGGGGGGGGGGATGAAGGCGGGATCGGGCTGATCCTGCGCCAGAGAGGCGCTCGCGAGGCCGAGCGCGGCGGCGCAGGCGAGGGACGCGATCAACGGCGCGAGACGGTTCAAAACGAGCCTCCTTTCACGCCGATTCCGAAACGAAGGAGCCACACGCGAAGCATGGCACGCTCGGCGATGAGCAGTTGCTCGCTCGCGCTGCGGGCGGCGGCAAATTCGCGCGTGGTGCGTTCGAGCAGGCCTGCAAGAGCGGCGCGGGCGGCGGGCCTCTCGGCGGAGGTGATGTAGCACGCCGCCTCGAGCGACGCGATCTGCCAGGCATGGAAGCGGCCGACGGGATCGTCCACCACCGCGGCCCGGATCGACGCGCGCCGGACGATCAGGTCCAGCGTCGCCGGCAGGGGCGCCAGCGGCAGCATCGGGCGGGCCGTCTCGAACCACTGCTGCGCGACGAGGCGCGCCGCGTCGACCGGGTCGATCTTCGCGCCGATCGAGCGCGACAGCCGCATCGCGTACACCTCGCCGAGCAGGTCTGCGAGCGCATCGACGCCGGCGCCGGAGGCGAAGACGGCGCGAAGGCCGGCCGCGTGCCGGACCAGCGCCAGTCGTGCCAGGGCGTACCACTGCTCGTGTCGCGGATCGGGCAGGTCGTCGCCGGTGATCCGCTCGATCGCCTCGGAGAGCATCGCATCGGCCCGGTCGGGGATCATCTTGTCGGCGAGGGCGAGCAGGACCGTGGGCCCCTGCGTGTAACTCTCGGCGATGAGGTTGAGCGCGGCGAGACGGAGTTCGCGCGGCTGGCCGTTGTGCGCGAGGTCGGCGAGCACGGCCGCGTCGATCGGCCCCGCATCGCCCGGCAACTCGGACGCGAGCGCCTCAACGAGGCGGATCGCTCCCTCGCGGTCATTGTCCTTGCGCGCGCGAAAGAGGCGCACGGACCACTGCCCGTCGGCGGTGGTGGCGGGCGTCATGGCAAGCGGGCGCGGCGCCTCGGCGAGCCGCGCCGCGGAGACGCGCGCATCGCGGTCGGGAAGAAAGATCGCCGTTTCATGGCCTCGGCCGGACCAGATGAGCATCGCGGCCGTGCCCTCGTACGCGGCGCGAATCGTCTGCGCCAGGAGGTCTTCGGTGGTGGAGACGACGGGTTCATCAAGCAGCCGCTGCGCGCGTGCCGCCCAATCAGCAACCTCGGTGCGGCTGGTGAGCGTGTGGGAGTCGGAGGAGCCGGAGGTCTTCCACGCGTCGAGGAGGCGTTGGCGCAGCGCAGCCCGCTCCTGCGCGCCGGCGCTCATGGGCAGGATGAAGGAGTCGTCGAGACCGCGCACCGACCCGCTCGACACCAGCCACGCGGAGATGACGGCGAGATCGGAGATCGAGACGCGCGGATCGTCCCACCAGCCGAGCAGGGCGGCGCGGCCGGCGGGCGAGGCGCTCCAGCGCACGGCCGAGAAGAGGGCCGCAAGGACGCGCCCGGCCGACTCGGACGCGGCGAGGTCGGGGCCGTCGGTGAGTGCATGGCCGGCGGCGTCGAGGGCAAGTGTCTCCGCCTGGGGGGCGCCGCCGAGCGCCGAGGCGCACTGCAGCCACGCCACCCACGCCTGTACGGTCGCTGCGTCGGTCGCGATGGCGCGCACGAGCGCCGGGATCATCTCGCGCAGTGCAAAGACGGCGGCATCATCAAAGCCCGCCGTCCCGGGCGGACGACCCGCGGGCACGTGCCGCCGCCAGCGCTGTTCGATCGCAAGGCGCGCCGCCGCCGGGAGATCAGGCTCGCGCATCAGAACCGCGAGCATGCCGAGGGACCATGCGCGGCCGGGGATGGTCTCGGCCGTCAGTGCCCGTCCCTCGTCGGGATCGAGCGCGCCCGCGAGCAGCGCGGCGCCGGACGGGTCGTCGCCGAGGCGGTAGAGACAGGAGACAAGCACCTCGCGCAGGCGTTCGCGATTCGCGCCGTCGAACTGCATCCACTGCCGCCTTCCCTGCGAGGCGGCCTGGTTGAAGAGGCGCAGCGTCGCCTCGTCGAGGCCCGAGGCCTGGGCAGAGTCGCGGTCGAGTTGCTCGAGCAGGCCGGCGAACGTCTGCGACATCGGGCTGACCTTGACGGCGAGGCTGCCTCGCGGCACAGTGGGAAGCGCCGGAGCCTGCACAGCCGGAACCGGCGTCGGGCCGACGTCCGCGACGGGTGTCTCGTCCGGTTTTGGACCCGGACGAGTGATCTCGATGACAACCCACGCGGCCACGGGGATGAGAATCGCTGCACACAAGAAGAACGCCAGCAGCGCGGCAAACAGATTGCGCTTGGCGGCCTCGTGCGCCTCGCGCTGCGCATCCGGGGCGAGTGATTCGGGCATCGGCAGATCGCCGACCGTGTCCACGTGCGGATGGCGCGAGTCGCGCAGACCGGCGAGCGGCGTCTCGCGCGGGATGGCGATGGAGACGGGCAGAGTGAGAATGGCGTCGAGGAGTTCTTCGCCTGAGACGCCGTGCTGCGCGCCAGCGGCAATGATGCGGTGCCGGGCCTTGCCGTTCCATCCGCCTGCGGAGACCCAGGCGGCGAGGAGGTCGCGGAGAAAGCCGGGCGGATAGGCGTGCGTGCTGCGATCGGGCCGTCCGCCGCCGTTGGCGGCGGGATTCGCGTCCTTTGCGGCAGCGACGAGTTCGTAGGCAGGAGAGGATGCGGGCGCGGCCGTGCCGGCCGAACGGGGCGCTGCGCCTCCGTCAGAGCGAGGCGGAGTGCCGGCGGGGGCGGAGGGCGCGTTCCGGCCGGCAGGACGTGCCGGCTCGCGCGCGGGCCGAGCCGGGGTCATCGCCTGTGCGAGGTAGTAGTCCTCGATGAGTTCCTGCCGGGCGCGCGGATCGAGGAGCAGGGCCGCGGCGGCGTCGATCTCGAGCCGCAGCCGCGCCGCTTCCGGATCGTCGCGCCGGCCGAGCGATTCGAGCCGGGCGAGCATCTTCCCGTGCGCCTCGTGCACCTCGGCAGGGGCGCATCGCTGCGGGCTGAGGCCCAGGATGGCGAACGGACCGATCCGGTCGGACTCCGTGCCGAGGATTTCGAGTCGCAGGGAGTCGCGGCTCATCGGTCCCCCCCCCGACCGAGGCGCTCGTGCAGGGCGCGCAGGCGTTCTCCCCCCGGCTCGGGTCCGTACTGCGGGAAGAGAAGCGCATGCTGCCGGAGGACCTCCGCGGCACGGCCCGGTTCGGCGTCGGCGAGCAGGCGGAGGAAGTTGAACTTCGCCTCGAACCACTCCGCGGAGGACTCCGGCGAGCCGTTCATCGCCGTGCGCCAGTGATCGACGGCTTCGGTGGGGCGGCCTCGCTTCTCGGCGATCATTGCCGCGCCGCGCAGCACGCGGTAGTTGCGCGGCTGTGCGGCAATGAGGAGGTCGAACCACTGCTCGGCGAGCGCGCGGGCCGGTTCGTCTCCTCCCGAAACGAGACGATCGATGGAGAGGGCGGCTTCGGCGACGTTGATCATGATCGCCGCATTGGCCGGAACCGAGGCATCGGGCGGGTCGCCCGCGCCGCGCAACGCGCGCCGGCCGTAGAGCACGATGCGTCGGAGCGTCTCTTCGACACGGCTGCCTTCGGTGAAGGTCTGCCAATCCTGCACGGCGTAGGTGTAGAGGGCCCGGCAGGCGGACTGCGCGAAGGCGCTGTCGGGATCGGCTTGCCACAACTCGTCACACGAGCGAGCGGCCTCGTCGAATCCGCCCGAGAGAATCTGCGCCTGGAAGCGGCGGTAGTCGAGTTCGCCGGAGACGGTGTCGAGCGTGATCAGTCCCGCCGCCCGCGCCGTGTCGAGTCGGTCGAGAATGTGCCTCGCCTCGCTCACGCGAGCCACGCCGCGCGCCAGCAGCACGTCGAGCACGCGCCTCGCGCGCAGGAGGTAGTGCTCCCGGTCTTTGGCATCTCCGCCCGCGACGAAGGCCCGGCGCTCATCGCCCTCGAGCAGCGGGAGCGCCACGTCAAGGTAGCGCTGCGCCGTCTGGAGCCGCGTCGTGGCCGGCGCATCGCGGTAGAGGAGGTAGAGCAGTCGCTCGGCCTCGTTTCGCGCGGCGCCATACGCGTCGCTTCCCGCGGGGATCGAGAGGAGTTCGTCAACCGACTCTTGCGAGGGCGTCGAGGACTTCGTAACGGTGAGTCTCAGGCGCACGCGCCCGGCCCGGCCGCTGGACGGATAGCGTTCGAGGAAGGATTCGAGGGCACGGCGGAGATTGGCGACGGAGGAAGGGCTGCCGCCCGCCGCCTGCTTCTCGCGACAGACGATGTGCATCCACATCGCCCCTTCGCTCTCATCACCCGAAGTCTGTCGCGCGATCTCCTCGAAGAGGACGGCGGCCTGCTCGAGGCGGTTCTGGAAGTAGCGGCACCAGGCGATCAGGAGGCGCGCGTTCCTCGTCGCGTCCGGCCACTGGTCGGCGTCGCGCCGGCCTGCCGTCGCGCTCAGTTGATCCTCCGCTCCCTTGTAGAGCGCGAGGTGAATGGGATCCGTCGCCGGCTCCTCCTGCCCATGCGCTTCGCGCGCCCGTTCATAGGCCTTGATCGCCGGCACGTAGGCGAGGATGTAACTATCGCCCCCGAGCGTGTCGAGGCGGAAGACGTCGGCGATCTCGATGACCTGGCGCAACTCGCCCATCTCGGCGAGCAGGTTGACCGCCTTCTCGCCCAGACGCCGCGCCGATTCATCGCCGGTCATCTGCGACTTCTCGAGCGCGAGGACGGCGAGGAGGCGCACGAGCGTTCCTGTGAGGGTCTGGTCCGCGCGCCACTGGTTGACGAGCGAGTCGATGCTGTTCCACTGCTGCGCGGAGAAGAGGAGCACGAGGCGATATCCGGGCAGGATCGCGCCGAGGCGCTGCGACTGAGGATTGGCCGCCTCGACGAGGTCGAGCCACGCGAGACCGGTCTGGGGCCGTCCCGCCTGCGCCTGGCAGAGGGCGACGCCGATGGCCGCGCGGGCCGACGCCTCACCCACCAGAACGGATTCGGGAGTTTCTTCCGGCGTGGGCAGCGCGCCGTCGAACTGGAGGAGGCGCCCGAGCAGTCGAAGGGCCTCGTCAAGCCCGGAGGTCGAGTTCGTCAGCCAGGCCTGGTAGTAGCGCGCCCACCCGGCGTAGTAGGCGGACTGCGCCGCCAACTGCTCGAGGTTGGCCAGTTGCTCGTCGATCAGGCCGCTCTCGAGGTCGCTGCGGCTGGCCTCGGCCGTCTCGATGCGGCGAACGCGCTCGCGGAATTGTGCGTGACACTCGCTCATCACGGTCGCGGTCTCGGTCATGAGGCGCACGGCCGCGGCGCGCTCCGACTCGGTCGCGCGGCGGAGGCGATGGAGTTCGGCGAGGCGCTCGGCCCGGAGGTAACTGGCCTTGTGAATGGTCAGGCGCAGCGTCTCCGTGTTGGCGTGCGGAACCTGGTCGAGCATCTCGCGGCTGCGGCGCTCCCACTCGGCGCGCTCACGGTCGTCGTCCGCCTCATCGAGCAGGCGGCCGTAGAGCACGGCCAGGCGCTCGGCGATCGGAATTCGGTCATCCCCGAGCGCTTCACTGAAGCGAACTTCGAGGCGGGCGACGACAAGGTCTGTCAGCCCGTGGCGCTCGATGTAGGCAATGACGGGATCGTCATCTCCGCGCGCGGGCGCCTGCCCTGCGGCATGGATCGCCACGCAGGCCGTGAGGATGGCCGCGGCCGCGGTGCCGCGGCGGGGATGATGGTCACCGGCCCTTGGGCACATACGTCACCTTCGTGTAGCCCGCGTCGCGGCACACCTGGATCGCGCTTGCGGCAAAGCCGACCGGCACGGCATCGTCCACGCGCACGAACACGCCCAGTTCGCGCGGCAGGTCGCGCAGGATCGAGGCCAGTTCGCGGCGGTCGCGGACGACCCGCGATCCGATCCGGTACACGGGCGCGCCATCGAGCATCTCGACCAGCACGACCTGAGGGGCGAAGTCCCGGCCGCTGCTCGCCCCCTCCGCCGACTGCGACTGGATGTTCGGCGCCAGGTGCGCCTCAGAGGGATTGATGATCGACGAGAAAAGAAAGAAGATCAACAGAAGGAAGACGACATCAATCATGCTCGGCAGGTTGAGTTGCACGGCATTGCGTTGGCCGGATTGCTTCGGTCGGAACTGCATCTGAGAGGACACCGCCCTTCATGCGCCGTATGGGGACTCGCGGCCGATCCCGTCAATGATCGCCTGCCGACTTTCTGTTCGCTCGTTCATTCCGGCTCCGTGGCGAGGCGCCAGCGCCCGACGCCTCTCTGGCGCAGAAGTGCGCCGAGGTCGTTGATATACCGGCTCGGGCCGCGCTGATCGGCACGGACGACGACCTCGAAGTCAGCGATGGCTCCGCCCTCGGCCCGGTGGCGGGCGATCTCCCGTTCGATGACCTCCTTGACGCCGCGCTCGTCGAGCATGCGCTCGCCGACGAGGTACCGTTGGTCCCCTTCGTGCAGCACGTTGATGATGAGGGGGGGGGAAAGGGCGCGGACCTCGCTCTCACCCTGCTCCCTGGGGAGGTCCAGTTCCGCCCGTGCCCGCTCCACGAACTGGGCCGTCGTCATGAAGAAGATGATCAGCAGGAAGATCACGTCGATCATGGCGGTGAGATCGAGTTCGGGCAGGTGGGCGCGGTGAGACGGGGTGAACCTCACGATCCGGCCCTCGCCGGAGCGGGAGGCGCGCTGGGCCGAGCCGGACCGCCGCCCGGCATGGAAGGAGGCGCTGCCGCCCGCGCCGGGCCGCTCGCCGTCGCGGCCGCCGCTGCGACCTTCACGGGCTGGCCCGTCGGTTCGAGCGCCACCGTCAGGTCTTCGATCGTCTGCGCGACCTGCGCCGCGTAGTGGTCGATGCGATTGCGCAGAAAGGTGAAGACGGCCATGGTCGGAATGGCCACGCACAGGCCCATGAGCGTCGTGATGAGCGCCTTGGAGATGTCGGAGGCGAGCAGTTCAGGCCGGGCGCCGACGTTGGAGATCGTGCCGAACGCCCCGACCATGCCGATGACGGTCCCGAGAAGCCCGAGCATGGGAGCGATGGCGCCGATCAGGCCGAGCGCATCGGTCCGCCGGTAGAGCCTCGCCACTTCCTCCGCGCCCGCCTCCTCGATCGCGTCCTTGAACTCGAAGGGGCCGAAGGCGCTTCGCTGATAGCGGGTCAGTCCGGCGGCAAGGGAGCGGGCGAGGAAGCAGTCATTCTCGACACGCTTGCACAGTTCAAGGGCGCCGACGACGTTGCGGGTCGAGAGCAGGCCGGAGAGGGCGGCGACGAGGTGCGGCGGCACCAGCCGCTTGGGCTGGATGGCCGCCACGTTGATAATCGCCAGCGTCAGCGCGATCAGGCTCAGCAGAATGATGGTGTATCCAGTCACGCCGCCGTTATGAATCTGCTCGAGCAGCGTCATGCCGCGGTTTTCCTCGTCCTGCGCGAGCATGAGAAGGGGGTGAAACGCGGCCGAGGCGATGGCGCCGATGATCATGGCTGCTTCTCCTGCACGGCGACGCGGGCGCCGGGCCTCGCGTCATGGAGGGGATGAGTGGGGTCTTCACGCTTGAGTTCGGCCCGCAGGGAGGCCGCGTCTGCGGCCCGCCCCATCTGCTCGAGCACGGCCGCGGCACGTTCGATCGCAAAGCCCGCGAGGTATGCGTTTGCTTCGCGGTGCATGGCGGGAATCGTCAGCAGGTCCACCAGCCCCTGCCGCCGGCGATCCGCGTCCGCCGACTCCACGCGCGCCAAGCCGCGCAGGAAGAAGGCCCAGGGCGTGAGCGGGCCCTCTTCGCGCAGGGGACGAGCAAGTACCTTTTCGGGATCGGCGGGCATCGGCTTCACCCGCTCCAGCGCCGCGACGAAGGCCGTCGCCACGACGACGCCGGGATCGCGATCCCAGGATTCGTCGCTGCGGTAGAAAGCGGCGGCGTCTTCGATGGGGGCCCCCAGCGCCAGCCTCGCCGCGCGGGCGTAGAGCGCGGCGAGCCGCTGCACCTGCGGCGCAGCGCCGGAATACTGACCGAGATCGGCCAGCATCTGCTCGACGCCGACCGAACGCGTCCACACTGGCGGCAATTGGGCGCACAGGCCGGTCTGAAAATCGATGACGGGGCGCATGGCGGTGTAGGCGGTGGGCTTGAGCCCGGCGTTGAGGAGGCGGCGGGTTTCGAGCCAGGGGATTACGGCCGCGGCCCGGGCGCCGCGCGCCAGGCGGCAGCGCAGCAGCCCCTCCGCGACGATCAGGGCCGTCGCACCCGTCTGATGCACTGTCTCGGCGAAGAGCGAATCGAGGATCGGCTCGGCCGCGGCATGATCGCCTCGCTCGATGCGCGACCGCGCCCGCCAGAGGCGATCGCTGAGGCTGCGCATCTGCTCGAATGTCTCGGCGAAGCCTTCGTGATCGGTTTCGAGGCGCTGCACGCGGTCCCAGGTGATGAGGAGGTCGCCTGTCTGCGGGCCGCGGCTCACGTGGAAGAGCACGCCTTCCTTGTTGACATCGACGGTGCGGCCTTCAATGGGGGCGGATTCGCCGCGGCGGTGCAGGCGGTCGGCCGCGAGTCCCGCCGACGCGGACACCAGCGTCGCAGCCAGTGCCGCGACGGCCGGTGTGGAAAGGACAGGGCACGGCAGGGAGGACAATCTCACGGCCCCCCCTCGCTGTCGGGAACGTAGCGATACTGTCCGCCGGATTCGCTCGCCACGCGGCGCATGATCTCCTCGCCGCTGCGGTCGCCGAAGGCGATCGTGTTGATCTTTGTCCGCCGCCCCTTGCTGTTGAGGGCGCTGATCATGGGGGGGAGGAGTTCCGTCTGCTGCCCGTCGGTCATGAAGAAGACCACATCGGGCCTGGGCTTGAGTTTGAAGGCCTGCTCGAAGGCGCTGGAGGGGTCCGTGCCGCCGTCCGAGACCAGCGAGCTCACCCACGAGCGCACCTTGAACTTGGTCGGCTCGTCGGCCTTGACCCAGCGGAACTGACCGAGCATCGGCATGGCGAAATCGTTGTAGGCGATGATGAGGAAGTGGACGTGAGCAGGCAACTGGTTGACCGACTCGGTGAGGTTGCGCCGAAGCGTGGCGATGCGGTCCTGCGACGACATCGAGCCTGAAACGTCGACGATGTAAACGATGCGGCTGCCGCGTGATTCGATGCCGAAGAAACTCGTCCCCGACCCGCCCCCTTCGAGCACTTCGCCGGGGCTGAACTCATCGCCGGCCCCGCCGAGCGTCTCGATCGCGCCTGGATCGGCCAGATCGACTGCGACGCTCGCGACGGTGATGTCGAGCGAATCGCTCAGTGATTCGAGCGTGGCGGCGAGAGCCGGGTCGAGCGGCGTGGCAGGGGCATCGGCGTTGTCCTCGAGGTCCGTCAGTTCCTCCTGATCGAGCGTGGCGAACTCGATCTGGACATCGCGCCCGTCGCCTCTCACCGGGGGGTTGATGACGAGCAGGGCCGCGACAAAGAGGAACAGGGCGTGGAGGAAGATCGAGATCGCGGGGCCGAAGAGGTTCTCCGGCTTGCGAAAGGCCGCCCCGTAGGCGTTCTCGGCATCAACGAGTTCGATCGGTTCGGCCTTGCTGCCAGAGAGCCTCGGCGTGAGAATCGGCTGCTCGTTCATGCGTCATCCTGCCGGCAGGGTGCGGCTGCAAGGAACGCTGAGGTCGCCCGTCGCGGTCAGACCATCCACTTCGCGCGGCGACGGGTGGTGCGGTCCCGGCGCCCGGCGGTGCATGAGAAACTCTACGACCGCTGCCGTGCGTCGGTTGCGGTCAACCAAGTCCCCGCAGCCCATCGTATCGGATGCGCCCGGCCCCTCTGCCAATCACGATTCCATTATAGGGCAGGAGGCCGGACCCGAACGTGAACCGCTCCGGACTTGACCGCCGCACCCTCGTCGTCTCCAATGGACCCGGCCCGAAGTCCAAGGAATCACCATGCCTGAGTCGCCCCGTTACCGCAAGGTTCTGCTGAAAGTCTCCGGCGAGAGCCTGGCTCAGGCCGGGATGCTCGGCATCGACCCCGATTCGCTCAACCTGCTGGCGCATGAGATCATCGCGGCGCGCGAGACGGGCACGGCGATCGCCGTCGTCATCGGGGGCGGGAACATCATCCGCGGTGCGGCCCTGGCCGGGGCGGGCCTGATCCCGCAGGCCAGCGCCGACTACATGGGCATGCTCGGCACCATCATCAACGGCATCGCGCTCAAGGAGACGCTCGACAACCTCGGCCAGCCCGCCCGGCTTCTTTCCGCCCTCAACATTACTTCCGTCGCCGAGCCGTTCATCCGCGGCCGGGCGCTGCGGCACATGGAGAAGGGGCGGGTCATCATCCTCGGCGGAGGCACGGGCAACCCCTTCTGCACCACCGACACTGCGGCCGCGCTCCGCGCCACGGAACTTCAGTGCGACATCATCCTCAAGGCGACGAAGGTGGCCGGCGTCTACACCTCCGATCCCAAGAGCGATCCGAAGGCGAAACGCTACGAGCGCCTGACCTTCGACGAAGCCATCTCCGCACAACTGAAGATCATGGACCTCACCGCCCTTTCAATGTGCATGGAGCAGCGCGTGCCCATCGTCGTCTTCGACTTCAAGGTGCGCGGCAACATCAAGGCGGTTGTCGAAGGAAGGCCCATCGGGACGATGATCACCTTCGGGGAGGAGTAGGGCGGGCGACGACGCGGACCTGCGAGCGGCGCGAGGCGAAGTCGCAGGCGCTCTCGCGGACTGCAACACACTCGTCCACGCAATCTCTCAATGCTCTTCCCCCAGTGCCTGATGCCTAATGCCTAATGCCTAATGCCTAGTGCCTCCTGCCTCCTGCCTTCCCCCCATGTCCCTCCTCCACGCCGCCATCCTCGGGCTTGTCGAAGGCATCACGGAGTACCTGCCCATCAGTTCAACGGGGCACCTGATCCTCGTCGCGGCGATGCTCGGGCTTGATGCGCCCGACGTAAAGGACTCGGTCGATGCGTTCAACATCGTGATTCAAGGTGGGGCGATTCTCGCGGTCCTGGGCCTCTACTGGCCGCGCGTCGCGGCGATGTTGCGCGGCCTGATCGGGCGCGATGCAGCCGGCCTGAAACTCGCCATCAACATCGTGGTCGCGTTTCTGCCGGCCGCCGTTCTCGGCGTGCTGCTCGACGACTTCATCGACGAGCATCTCTTTCATCCCGTCCCCGTCGTCACCGCCCTGGCGCTGGGCGGGGTGTGGATGATCGGCATCGACGTGTGGTACAAGCGGCGAAACAGGGGTCAGAGCGAGGCCGGCATGGCCACGCGAAGCGCGAGGCCACGCCACCCGCCCCTCGAACCCGACGTCCCCGGAGCGCCGGGCACGATCGAGAGCCTGACGATTCTCCAGGCGCTGGGGATCGGCCTCTTTCAGTGCGTCGCGATGTGGCCGGGCACGAGCCGCTCGATGATGACCATCGCCGGCGGGATGATGCTCGGCCTCAGGCCCCGCCACGCGGCCGAGTTCAGTTTTCTCCTCGGCCTGCCGACGCTCGGCGGCGCGTGCGCCTACAAGGCGCTCAAGAACACCGATGAACTCACGGCGCTCGGCGCCGGGCCGATGGTCGTGGGCCTGCTCGTGGCGACGGTCTCGGCGGCGCTGGCGGTGCGCTGGCTCGTGACGTTCCTGAACCGCCACGGCCTGACGGCGTTCGGCGTCTACCGGCTCGTCCTCGCCGCCGTGTTTGCGGCCCTGGTCTTCAGCGGAACCGTCGCGCTACGCACGTGATGATGATGAGACCGAAGCATGGGCGCCGCGCCCGCACGAATCGCCGTTGAACATGCTCAACACACTCTTCACGCGCAGAGTTGGCGGGACCAGACAGGCTTCACACCTCCATCAGCACCTTGATGACGCCCGGCTGGTTCGCCGTCTGCATCGCTTTCACGCCCTCGTCGAGCCGGAAACGGCGCGAGATCAGGCTGGCCACGTCCACCTGCTTCCGCGCCAGGGCATTGACGGCATCGGGGATTGAGCCGCAGCGGCTGCCGATCACTTCGATCTCGTTGATCACGATCGGCGCGAGATTGACCTTTCGTTCAACGGGTGCGACGGTCGTCTTGAGGAGCACCTTGCCGCGCGGGCGGACGAGTTGCAGCGCGAGGTCAAGCCCGTCGGCCGAGCCGGTGCAGTCGACGACGACGTCCTGGTCGGCGCGGCGGCCGATCTCGCTGACGTGCCGGTGGCGGATGCCCCACTTGGTGCAGAGGTTCATCTTGTCGGGATGTTTTCCGATGAGGCGGACGGAGGCGTTGAGTTGGGCCATGACCTGCACAGTCAGCAGCCCGAGACGTCCGTCGCCAAGGACGGTGATGTAGGGTTTGCCTTCGAGGTGCAGTTGCCGCGCCGCGTGCAGCGCCGCGGCAAGGGGCTCGGCAAACACAGCCGCATCATCATCGATCGACTCGGGCACTTCGACGAGATTGATCGCCGGGAGCGTGAAACGGTCGGCGAAACAGCCGTCGCGCCCCGCGATGCCCAGCACGGTGCGGTTGCGGCAATGTGTCGTGAGGCCGGCGCGGCACATGTCGCACTTGAGGCACACCGCGTTGATGGCGCCCACCACGCGCTTGCCGACGAGGCGGCGCGGGTTCGGTCCGCTGACCGCCTCGACCACGCCGACGAACTCGTGGCCCAGGACGCCGGTGAAACCCATGTATCCCTTGCAGATTTCGAGGTCCGTCGAACAGATGCCGACCTTGAGGGGGCGGAGAAGCGCTTCGCCGTCGCCGGGCGTCGGCTCGGCGCGGCGGGCGTCAAACGTGAGGGTCCGGCCGTCAAAGACGATGGCGCGCATGAGGCGTGACGACCCCGGCCCGGCAGGCGCTTGACTCTCGCCCTGGGCCGACGCGGAGTAGGGCCAGCCCGCAGGCACGCCCGGCTCCTCAAAGGCCGGCTTGCGGATCGGAGTGAAGGTCTCGAGGAAGGTCGCGTTGCGGTGGTACACCGGGTAGGTGTAGGTGCGCGCCTTGGCAAAAGGCTGATCGACCCGGCGGCTCCACTCCAGCCAGGCCGACGGATGCGATCCGAAATTCTCCCCGGTCAGGATCCGCAGCGAACGCTGCGCGTGGTAACTCACGCCCAGGGAGCGGTCATCGAGGGCGCGGATGAGCGCTTCGAGGACGCGATGCTGGCGGTATTGTCCGAGTGCGTTGGCGGCCGCCATGCGAACATCCACGCTGGCGTCGTTGATCGCTGCGTCGATGAGCGGGCCGACCGCTTCCTCGTGGTAGAGGCGCTGGAGCGCCTTGGCGGACTCCCACCGCACGAGTTCAGAAGTGTCCTTGAGCAGCGGGGCCAGGGTCGGGGCATCTTCGGGTGAGCCGTGCAGACCGAGCGCCGCGGCGCAGGCGGCGCGGACCATGGGATCGGGGTCAGCGATTGCTTCGCGATAGACCTTCAGGTACGGCTCATCGCCTCCGAAGTAGGAGTTGCTGATGAGCGTGATGCCCATGCGGCGTTTTTCGGCGTCGCGGTGGAACATCCACGAGGCCGCTTCTGTGGGCGTGGGCGTGTTGAAGTTCATCAGGTCGCCGAAGTCCTGGGCCGCGGTCTCGCAGCCGCTCAGCCCGGCGAGCGCCGCAAGGCCGAGCAGCGCCGAAGCCGCCAGAGCCGTGAAGCCTGCTCGTCGAGGATGAGTCATGGCCATTCCACCGATAAGAGTGCGCGTTTTCGAGAGCCGACCAGGCCGAACGACCGGGGCACATCATAGCATCGAGGCGCCGGAACCGCCCGCGGACCGTCTCTCCAGACCATTCGGCTAGAATGGGCGCGCACCACCAGCGAGGGCCGCCGCGACATGCCTCACATTCAGCAATTCGATCTCGCCTGCGGCGTGCCTTTGCTGGTCGAACGGCATGACACCGCCGGTTCGGCTGCGCTCACTTGGCTGCTGCCGGTCGGCTCCTCGTGCGACCCGCCGGGGCAGGTCGGGGCCAGCACCTGTCTCGCCGAGTGGCTGTGGCGCGGCGCGGGCGACCTCGATTCGCGCGGCCTGTCCAACGCCCTGGACCGCTGCGGCGTGCAGCGCTCCAGCCACGTCGCCTCGCGCCACCTTTCCATCTCCGCCACGCTCATCGGCGACCGCCTCGCTGAGGCCCTGCCCATCCTCTCTTCGATTGTCCTGCGGCCTCGCTTCGAGGATGCAGCGTTTGAGGCCGTGCGCGATCTCACCCTTCAGACCCTCGCCGGCCTGCGCGATGAGCACCAGCAGCGGACCATGCTCCTGGCGCGCCAGCATCACTTCCCCGAACCCTTCAACCGCTCGGGCTACGGCGAGCAGGCGGATGTTCAGGCCCTCACCCCCGGGCAGGCGCGGCGGGTGTGGCGGCAGTGGGCGCGCCCCGACGGATCGATCATTGGCCTTGCCGGAAACGTCGATGGGCCTGCCGTCGCACAGCAACTCGATGCGCTGCTCGGCGAGTGGAGCGGCAAAGTGGTCGAAGCGAAGGCGCAGGCGTGGCCCGAGCCGCGGATGCATCATGTGCAGGAAGAGATCGCGCAGGTGCACATCGCCGTCGCCGCACCCGCGCCGGCCGACCCCGAGCGCGAGAGCATACTCCATCGCGTCGCCACGGCCGTGCTCAGCGGGGGCATGAGCGGGCGGCTCTTCACCGAGGTGCGCGAGAAGCGATCGCTGTGCTACTCGGTGCATGCGTCCTATGCCGCGGGGCGCGACTTCGGCGCCCTCTTCGCCTACTCCGGCACGACCGCCGAGCGGGCGCAGGAAACCCTCGACGTGCTCCTCGCGGAGTTGGAGCGGTTGCACGAGGGAGTGGACCAGGCGGAGTTCGACCGCGCAGTGATCGGCCTCAAGTCGCGCCTCGTCATGCAGGGTGAGTCAACCGGTGCGCGGGCGTCGTCGATTGCCAACGATCTCTACAACCGCGGCGTGGCGCGCACGCTCGATGAGATGCGCGCCGAGTTGGAGGCGGTGACGCTCAAGGAGGTGAACACCTACCTCGCGGCTCGAAGCGCCGGCCCGTTCACAATCGTCACATTGGGACCCAAGGCCCTGGCACGGGGGTAATGCTGCGAACGCGATTCGAACAGCGTGTGTGAGCACGATTTCAGGGGGCTGAGCGTGCGTAAGGGTCCGACGTTCATCGCGAATCGCGGATCGGACGCGACGCAAACATCTCCTCCCACGCCAAGACCCACACATCCGCCAGCGTGTAGGAGAGGCCCGTTCGCTCACCGCAGCCTTCCACGACTTCTCTTGCGAACCGCGGATCAGCCAATGCAATGCCCTTATGAGACCAGGCCGAGTCGACAGCCCCGGATTCCATTGGCGCCGTCACGTCCATTAGAAACGAACGCCGTTCATCGCGCCCCTGCAGGACGTAAGCGGCGGCGTGTCCGGAGTCACGCTGTTCGACAATGACGATGACGGCCCCTTCATCCAATCCCGCAAAGCACGACTGCTCGGCCAGTTCGACAAGTGCGCTTCGAAACTGCTCCGATGTAAAAAGCGCCTCAAGCAAGCGCTCGCCCCGCATCGCATCGCATCGCAGCCGATTGGGACGATGAGGGTCACCGCCAGCACTCCGGGAACAGGCCAATCGCGCATGGATGTCGCCTTTCCGCTGCGTCCGTGCTTCAAGCCCGGTTGGTGACGCTGATCCGGGTCCTTCCATTCCGCCGTCGGTTGGGATTGAGCGTGCAATTCCTGATCGCGGCGAGGGGCCAACCCCCTCACCCCGACCATACCCGCAGCGCGATGAACAGGGCGCAGCCGATCAAGCCGCCGACGACGCCGAGCATGCACAGACGCTTGCCGAGCAGGCCCGGGTTGCGATCGATGTGTCGCCAGCCGATGACTCCCGCCACGATCGCGGCCACGGCGAGCGGAACGAGGATCAGGCCGTCGATCGGCGCCGCGATGCCGAGCATCCCCGCTGCCAGCGCGTAGGGGCTGCGCTCCTGCACAAAACGGCGGCCCCACTCGGCCCGCTGGGCTTTGCCCGGCATGTCCCGGCCGAAGAACACTCAACGGCTCCGCGAACTGATGGCCTTATTGATGGGCATGATCAGGTGCGGAATGACCCGCTCGTTGGCGAACTGCTCCGCCGCGGACGCCAGCGTCTCGAAGATCTTCGGAAGATCCTCGACGCTGGCGATCGGCCCGACGGGCCGCAGGCTCAGGAAAACGCTGATCGGCTCCTCCAGTCTGCCTTCACTCGGCCCGGGCGCTTCCTCTACGCACTCCGATTCCGTTGCGCGCGTCTTGACCTCGAAGTTCACCTGTACCTTGCGCTCAGGATCAAGAGCAAAGGTGAAGTAAGGCTGCACGTCGACGGCGACGAGGCGGTTGGAATCCACGACCCGCCCAAGGGGCGACTCGGCGAAGAGGGCCTCGAAGACGATGTCATCGTGATTGCCCGGCGCTTCGAGGTCGAAGCCGAACATCAATTCGAGATAATCCACGTCGAGCGGGCTGATGCTCAGGTAGAAGGGAGCGACTTCGAGCAGCAGGCGGTGGAGCTGGTAAGCGTCGGCGAGGCTCTCGGGGTTGACCGTGCCCGAACGTGCGGCAGTCTGCCGCAGGGCGACCCAGTCGTACTGGCCGTCGCGCTGGGCGGATTCAAGGGCCAGTTCGCCGTCGTAGCGGTGGAAGCGGCTCATCCCCGGGCGGAACTTGCGGATGCGGTCGAAGAGGTCGAGCACCGTCTCGCGGCCGGTCGGCAGGTCCATCTTGAGGGCCAACTTCTGGTTGATGTAGAAGTCGGTGCAGAGAGCATTGAAACTCGTGGCCAAGCCGATCACCCCCTCTCAAGAGGCGCAGAAATACCGAACCAAACGTGGCCGCCACAGGGGATGCACGGCGGGGACCTTCCCGAGGGCATTGCGGCCGACCACAAACAATACGCGTGCCGACGGGAAAAGGATTCCAGACGCCGGCCTGGCGCCAGGGTCGATTGCGGCTTGCCGATGCGGCGCAGCCCGCCCTCCGGCCCCGCTCGCACACTGCTGCTCACTGAAGGCGGTCGTCCGGGAGGTTCCATACGTCTCGCTTGAGCGCCAGCAGTTCGACCATCTCGCTCTCGCTCAGGCGGCGAATGCGGCCGAGCAGAGTGAGTTCGATGACGAGGCGGCAGTAGGCTTCGAGCATCTCGAGTCGGGCGAGAGCGGATTCGAGCGAGTCGCCGAGCGTGGCGGTTCCGTGGCTGGCGAGGAGCCTGGCCGCGGTGCTGGGGGTGAGTGCGTCTGCCACCAGTCGCGCCAGCCGGTCGGTGCCGGGCGTTGCATAGGGCACAAGCGGAATGCGGCCGAGCATCAGTTCCGCTTCGGGATGGATCCCCACGGGCAGCGTTTCACCTGTGCATGCCCAGACGGTCGCCTTCGGCGCGTGCGAGTGGATCACTGCCTCAACATCGTCGCGCGTGCGGTAGACGGCGAGGTGGACGGCCCGCTCGCTGCTGGGCGACCGGCCGTGGATGAGTTCGCCGTCGGCCACGCGAATGACGCACATGGAGTCGGCCCGCATGTGCCCTTTGCTCACGCCGCCGGGCGTGATGAGGATGAGGTCATCGTCGAGCCGCGCCGAGATGTTGCCGTCGCTTCCGGCACAGAAGCCCTGCCGCGACATCCGTTCGCCGACCCGGCAGATCTCAGCCCCGAGCGTGTCGTAGAGGTCGATCGAGAACGGCAGGCCCATGCGGCAAGTCTACTCGCGGGACGGCGAGAGAACACGTACCGCGCCCAGCGGACGACGCATGCCGGGCAGTCGGTGGACGATGCCGCTGGTTGAGAAGCGGCAACCCGCGCTGCACGAGCGCGGGGATCCAATCCCGCTCTGCCCGAAGTGTGCCGGGGACTTGTGATCGCCTGGCGATCTGCCCCATCGCGGCCCGAGAATCGTCTACAATCTCCGCCATGAGCACGATCACCAAGCCCGGGCGCGGCGTCCTTGACCCCGCGTGGACCATTGACGACGCCATCGACCTCTACGACATCCAGGCGTGGGGCAAAGGCTACTTCGGCATCAACAACGCCGGGCACGTCGTCGTCCGCCCGACGCGCGATCCCAAGGCCGAGATCGACCTCATCGAAGTGATGGAAGGCCTCAAGGAGCGCGACATTCACTCGCCCGTCCTGCTGCGCTTCAGCGGCATCCTCCAGACGCGCCTGCAGGACATCGCGGCGGCGTTCCGCACGGCGATGAGCGAGAACGACTACCGCGGCGAGCACCGGGCCGTCTATCCCATCAAGGTCAACCAGCAGCGGCTGGTGAGCGAGGAGGTGTACCGCTTCGGCGGGCCGTTCGAGTTCGGTCTCGAGGTCGGCTCGAAGCCGGAGTTGCTCGCCGCGCTGGGCATGACGCCCGACGCCAACGGGCGGCTGATCGTGTGCAACGGGTTCAAGGACGACAAGTACATCGAGGCAGTGGTGCTGGCCGCGAAACTCGGGCGCAACATCATCCCTGTCGTCGAGAGTTTCCACGAACTCCTGCTCATCGCCAAGTACGCCCAGAAGTACGAGGTTCGGCCGAAAATCGGCGTGCGCGTCAAACTCGCCTCGCAGGGAGTCGGTCGCTGGAAGTCTTCGGCCGGCGCGCGGTCCAAGTTCGGCCTGTTCGTGAGCGAGATCCTCCGCATGGTGGACTTCCTCAAGGAGCGGCAGATGCTCGACTGCCTCCAGCTGCTCCATTGCCACATCGGCAGCCAGATCTACGACATCCGCCACGTCAAGACGGCCGTCAACGAACTCGCCCATGTCTACGTCGAACTTGTCAAGCTCGGCGCCAACCTTCAGTACATGGATGTGGGCGGCGGGCTCGGCGTCGATTACGACGGCTCGCAGACCAACTTCGAATCGTCGATGAACTACACCCTCGTCGAGTACGCCAGCGACGTGGTCTACCGCATCAAGACCGTCTGCGACGATCATGATGTCGCCCACCCGACGGTGGTGACCGAGTGCGGGCGGGCGATGGTCGCTTTCCACAGCATCCTCGTTTTCAACGTGCTCGGAAGCAGCGGCCTGGACCGCTTCACGATTCCACAGTCGATCGAGGAGGGCGGTTCGGCCGACGAGGAGATTCCCCAGCCGATCTACGACCTGCTCGAAGCCTACCAGAGCGTCGGCCCGCGGCGCCTCGTCGAGGCCTACCACGATGCCAGCCAGGCGCGCGACGAAGCGATGAACCTCTTCAACCTCGGTTACATGAACCTGCGCCTGCGCGGCATGGCCGAACGCCTCTTCTGGGGGGTCTGCGCCAAGGTCCGCGACGTGTGCCGCGGCCTTGAAACAGTACCCGAGGAGTTCGAAGACCTCGAAGTCATCCTCAGCGACACCTACTTCTGCAACTTCTCCCTCTTCCAGTCCCTGCCCGACTCGTGGGCGGTCGACCAGATCTTCCCCGTCATGCCGCTTCAACGCCTCAATGAGCGCCCGACGCGCCACGGCGTCCTTGCCGACATCACCTGCGACAGCGACGGCAAGATCGACCGCTTCGTCGACCGCCGCGACATCCGCAAGACGCTCGAACTCCATGAGGTCGCGCCGGGCGAGGAGTATCTCCTCGGCGCCTTCCTCGTCGGCGCCTATCAGGAAACCCTCGGCGACCTCCACAACCTCTTCGGCGACACGCACGTCGTCCACATCAGCATGGACGAGGGCGGCGACTGGTCCATCGATGAACTCATCGAAGGCGACAAGGTCCGCGACGTCCTCGGCTACGTCCAGTTCGACGTCGAAAAACTCGAGCAGAACCTCCGACGCGACTGCGAGCAGGCCGTCAAGGGCAGGCGGCTGACTGTCCGCGAGAGCCAGTTGCTCCTCCGTTTCTACAAGGATGGGCTGAAGAGTTACACGTATCTTGAGCCGGGCGAGTCCGACGACTCGTGATGGACTCAATCGGCGCTGCGCAAATCAGTCGTTCCATGCGTGCCCACCATGACCTACCAGCACAGGCCGCGCAATCCGGGGTTTCTTGATCTGCCGGCGGAGATGCGCGATCCGAATGACTCGCGCTTCGCCGTGCTTCCCGTGCCTTACGATGAGACGAGCAGTTGGCAGAAGGGGGCGGACAGGGGCCCGGCCGCGATCATCGACGCCTCGGCCACGGTCGAGTGGTACGACATCCAGACGAATTCAGAACCCTGCCGGCGCGGCATCACGACGCTGCCTCCCATCGACTGGAAAGGCTCGCCCGAGGAACTCGCCGACCGCGTCGCCGCGGCCGTCGACGCCATATTTGACCGCGAGCAGATGCCCGTGTTGCTCGGCGGCGAGCACAGCGTCTCCATCGGCGCCATCCGCGCCGCTGCGAAACGCATCAGGAACCTCTCCGTGCTCCAGATTGACGCGCACGGCGACACGCGCGAGGAGTACGAAGGCTCATCGCACAACCACGCCTGCATCATGGCCCGCGCGCGGCAGTGGTGCCCGATCGTGCAGGTCGGCCTGCGCGCCATCGAGGCCGCCGAGGCGGACACTTTGGAGCGCGACCGCGTCTTCTTCGCCCACGAGATTGTGCAGAACGTGGACGCCTCCTGGATGGACCGCGCCATCGACCTGCTCACCGATGACGTCTACATCACCATCGATCTCGATGCGTTCGATCCGAGCCTGATTCCCGCGACGGGCACGCCCGAGCCGGGCGGCCTGTCGTGGAGCGATGTCGATCGCTTTCTCCAGCGCGTGACGGCGAGGCGCCGCGTCGCCGCCTTCGACGTGGTTGAACTCCTGCCCATGCCCGGCCACCACGCCAGCGCCTTCACCGCCGCCAAACTCGTCTACCGCCTCATCGCCATGATCGTCGCCCGCGAGCCGACGTGATCACGCACCGCTCACTACTGCGTATGCGCGCGCAGCTGTTCTTGCAACACGAGTACCGCCCGTCCGGCCTCATTGCGGTCGCTTGAGATCGCCGCGAATCGCTTGTCGGAGAATGCTCTCGCCAGTTGTGGTAGTAGATCGAATAGCCGCTGCAACGAGGGCGGGTCGGGTGGCGTCTGCTTCAGGTCGCAGATAGGGATGGTAAGATCTAGTGTTCTGACTTTGAGATTGTCGCATCAACACCGGGCTGTAAACCCTTGGAAATACACGACTTTGATAGTTCGCTTTTCTCAAAGTCACCACACTAGTGCCTGTGCCAGTTCTACGTGTGCCTGAGTGAGCATCCCCTCTTTGGGGAGCGCCTTTGGTTTTTCGGCGTTGTCTAGCGTTGTCATCAGGCCGTACTTGGAGAGCATGGATAGTGCTTGCAGAGGTTCAACCTGTCGTAGCACATCAAGAACCTGGGCTAGCAATGATGGGAACTCGTGTGCGGCATCAGCTCCTCGCTTCAACAGTGCATCACGAAATTCGTCGCGTGGAATGTCTGAAAGCGGGCTTTTGAAGAAAACTGGCCCTTCGTACTTCGACGAGCGCGCGTGTGCGGTGCGCGCTGGTTTCCGCTTCCGTTGCCGTCGCGGATTCATGGCATTGCTCCGATTTCAAGTTGACTCAGCCCATCAGATCCTCACCCGCACACTCTCTCCCCACAGCGCGCTCTGCCGCGCCGAGTCGAATATTTCGACCGTGCGAAGCGATTGCCGCGCCGTGACGAGCAGCGGCTTGCCGTCGCGCACCGCCTCGAGGAAGTTACGGTGCAGGTCGGCGGGCCGGGGGGCGGCGCGTGATGTCTTCTCGACGCCCTCGATGTTGCGCGCGTTGAGCGACTTCCAGTCGCCCACGAGCGAACCGCGCTCGCCGACGACGAGCCACTTGTGCCTGGGCCCGATGGGGCAGATGTCGCTCTTGCCGACAAGCGCGGCGGCGCCGTTGCCGAAGCGCAGGTCGATCATGAAGTGGTCATCGGCGTCGCCGTGGCGCACGCAGCGCACCTCGGCGTTGACGCTGACGACCGGACCGGCGGCGTGCATGAGCGTGAGGACCTGGTCGAGCAGGTGCGGCCCCCAGTCGAGCATGGAGCCGCCGCCCATGCCCGCGGTCACGCGCCAGCACTGGTTGAACTCGGCCGCGCCGAAGCGCGTCGCCGGCTCGGCCTCGAAGAGCCGATTCTCCACGCGCAGCACACCGCCGATGAAGCCGCTCTCGACGACTTTCCGCACGCGCAGGAAGTCCGCATCCCAGCGCCGATTGTGAAAGACGCTGCACAGCACGCCCGCGCGTTCGCACGCCTCGCAGATCCGCCTCGCCTCATCGGCTGTCGTGGCCAGCGGTTTCTCGATGAGCAGGTGAATGCCGCGCGCGACGAGCGGCTCGATGACGCTCCAGCGCACGCTGCTGTGCGGCGCAACGAGGGCCGCGGCGATCCCTGCTTGCGCCAACTCCTCAATCCGTTCACACACGACGGCAATGCCCAGCGCCCGCGCCGCCTCGCGCCGCGCCGGCGTCACATCCAGCGCCGCCGCGATGTCCCATCCCGCGCCGCGCAGACCCGGAACATGGCACACCTCAGCCATGCGCCCGAAGCCGACGATGCCGATCTTCATCGGCGCCGGCTCACTTCGGTTCGCATTCATGAGGATTCTCGATGGACGAAGCGCAAGGTTCAGGGTTCGTGCCGGTTGAGGTATGCCGTCCACTTGCTCACGTCCGTCGAGCGGACGGCAAAGGTGCTGTAGAGGATGTGAGCGGGCGCGTTGGCATAGAAGACGACGCTGCGGACCGCTTTGGTCTTCGGGCCGGGCAAACGTTCGATGAACTTGATCAGTTCCCAGCGCTGGGCGGGTGAGAGTGTGTCGTCTGTCATGCGCTCGCGCAGCGCGCGCGTGAGTCGCGACTTGAGGGCGCGCGTGCTGCTGGCCGCGACAATGCGGTCCTGAAGGTCGTGCAGCAGCACGCCAAGCCTCCGCGCGCCGGTCGCGGGCATTGCGTCCGCCACAGCGTCGCGGAACTTGAGGGCCGGCTGGTTGAGCAACTCGACCTGGCTCGACTCGAAACGAATGGAGTCCCATCGCTGTTCGAGGTCCGCGCGAACCTGCGCGCTGCGCCCGGCCAGAGTCGCGAGGAACCCAACCCGCGCATGAAATGTCGGATCGGATGCGGGGTGCCTGGTGAGTTTCGGGAGATTGACTAGGAGACGGTCGTAGGCTCTTGAGTCCATGCCCGCGAGATCAACCTTGAAACTGAGCAGTTGCCAGCGGATGTAAGCGTCTACGGCTGCGTCGTCGCCGTCCTGCACCGTCACGATCGCTTCCACGACGTCCTCGGGGCGCACGCGGTAGCCGTACGTTTGTGCGAAATCGGGCGACTGGCGGGGGAGATTGCCTGTGGCGCGGAAGGAGCGTCCCTCGGCACGAAGGCGATCGATGGCGATACGGATCGCAGCCTCGGGCGCGATCAGTGTTGACCGCTGAGGCGGCCTTGCTGGAGAAGGGGCCTGCGCGTTCAACGACCCGGCAACGCAGAGGACCAGCGCCGCGGCGGTGACGCACGGGATCAGATGTCGCGCGATCATGCGAGTCTCCCGACGGACATCCGGGCGGGATCGTACCATGCCGCGCCGCCGCGGCCAAGCGCCCCGCCGCCATGCCGCCCGCCGCCCACTGAACGGGAGGTTCCCGCAGAGCGGGTCAGACAGGGGTTGCCGTGCCGGGCGTGCCGCACTCGGGGCAGAGGAGGATGCCGGCCGCGATCGTGCCGCGCAGGTCAAAGCCGCACGCGGCGCAGACGGGGCAGCCGGGCGTGGGGTCGGTGTCCCGCACGGGCAGCCAGTAGCGCAGCGCCGCACTCGCGGTCGTACCGGCGGCCGGAAGAATCCCGATCGATGGGGATTACTTCTCCGGCTCGGCGTGCACAGGCGGACCCTGGCCGCCGCCCGTCGGCGCCGACGCCGAGAAAGTTTCGGCGTCCAGATCGGGCACGTTGACCAGCGGGCGCGAGCGCAGCGCGCCGGAACCGTCGGCGAAGACGATCTCGACCGCGTCGCCGCGCTGGCGGCGGTGCCAGGTGATCTGGGCGACGGTGTTGCTGCTGAAACCCTCGACGGCGACGGCGCCGAGGTAGGCCCCTTCGACCGCGGTCCCCTTGCTGACGATCTCGACGTTCTGGCAGGGCAGCGTGAGTTGATCGAGCAGGCTTGTTACAGCCGAGGTCAGGGCCGGCGCCGTCGAGCCGTCCTCAAGCGTGATCATCCAGTCCTCCGGTTGACGATCGAGGCGAAAGCGGCCCGCCTGCCCGTCCACGACGAGGGCGCGGATGTCCTGACGCGGAAGGCCGACGGCGAGGCGTGAAACGAGCGATGCGGGGTCGGGCGTGAGCGTGGCCACGTCGGAGGCTCGGACCTTGACCACGCCGGGATGATCCGCGCGGCGGGCATATCGGCCCGAATCCCCTACGTCGAAGGGGTTGCCGAGCAGTACGGACTCGCGCGTCGTCGCGATCTTACCGTCGGCGCCTGTCCGGTCGGTTTCGATGGTGATGGTGGCCCACGGTGCGAGCAGACCAAAGACGGCGTA
This sequence comes from uncultured Planctomycetota bacterium, assembly GCA_900696685.1. Lineage (GTDB taxonomy): Bacteria > Planctomycetota > Phycisphaerae > Phycisphaerales > UBA5793 > UBA5793. The sequence continues at coordinate 12,861 of CAADHA010000123.1, read as the reverse complement.
GTCCTTCGGCTGATCCTCGACGAAACTCTCAATCTGCATCGAGCCGAGGCTGCTGATGAGTTTGGAGACGGCGGCTTCGTCGGCGTCGGTCTCGATGGGCAGGGCGAGGCGCCACTTGCCGCTGAGCCGCACGAGGCTGACCGTGCGCCCCGCCTCCGAGCGCTCGATGGTCAGACGAGAAGCATCGGTCGTCACGCTGCTGAGAAGATTGCGGATGCGCCACTCGCGGGGCGAAGCCTCGAAGACGCGGCGGTGCAGGCGCTCCTCGACCACGTAGACATCGCCGTCCGACGCCTTGCGGATGTAAGCGCTGCCTCCGGCGGCGATGCGCCCGAGTTCGAGGCGGTGCTGGCCTTGGGCGGTGTCGTAGGTGATGACGGCCATGGGAGGCGCGAGGCCGAGTTTCTCCGCGCTCAGGTCGCCCTTGAGGTCGCGCCGGGCGATCGTCTGGAGGATGGTGAGGTCGGCGGCCGAGGTGGCGAGCATGCGGATTGACCATGTGACCATCTCGAAGCGCATCGGCTCGGTCTGCCACCACTTTTCGCCCGTCTTCTCGAAGACGCTGCGCTCCGGCTCTCCACCGGAGGTCGGGCTGCGCTCGAGTGTGATCCGCGTGACGGCGTCGGGATCGAAGGCGGCGGGGTCGAAGAGCCGCTGGCCCGAGCCGGGCAGGGTCGGGGGCGTCGAAGCGGGGCCGCGGAGTTTGATGATCGCCACCACGCCGGCGACAACGGCCAGGGCGAGCACGATGATCGTCACGCGAATGTTCATGGGTCGAGTCCTTGAGCGGGTGGTTTCGGCCACCGGCGGTGTTGACTGCGTCGTTGCCGATTCGACGCTCCCCTTCGCCGAGCCTTCGGGTTGCGGACGAGAATCCCGGTCTCGCCGCCCGGCGTTCACTATCCTCGGCGCGCCATGGCGACGGCGACGCCGGCCGCGAGGCTCAGCACCGGCAGGCCGCCGATGAGCGCCCAGCGCCAGAAGAGTTGTGCGCCCGGGGAGAGGTTGTCGATGCGGACGACGGCCTCGGCCCGCGGGCTGCGCGCGATGAGTTCATCAAGATGAGCAAGCCAGCAGACGCCGGCCGTGAAGAGTTCTGCATTGCCCGGGTAGAAGGGAAGCGGCGGCCGGAAGCGCAGGTCGCCTTCCTGCACGACGGCCGAGTACCACCACTGCGCCGAGCCGATCACCAGCGCCCTCTGCGTTCCGAATCCGCCGGTTCGCTCAACGGCCGCGAGGATGGGATACGGCGCCGTGTCGCGCGTCGTGGGGGGGGCGATGGGCATCTGAAGGAACTGGTCCGTCGCCCAGATGCGATCGTTCGGTGCGATGTCCAGGAGAACGGTCCGCTGGACGGAGCCGGCGTCGAGCAGGCGCAGGGGAACGGCGAAATCAAGGCGGGTCGGCAGGCCGCGCACCGCCACCGACACAGGATGTTCGCCCTTGTAATCCACGAAGTCGTGCCCGTGGGCGAACTGGTCCGCGCCGCCGGGGCCGGGGATGCGCTCGACGACGAGGCGGTCGGTTTCGGCCTCGACGCCGAGGGGCGCAATGGCCGCGTTCCACTGGTCGGGCTGACCAGGCACGGCCGCGATGCGCGGGAAGAGGCCGATGAAGACGCTCTCTCCCGACTCGACGAGTTCCTTCGCGGCATCGACGAGGGCGGCGGCAGGCATCATGGCCTGCGGGTTGGGGGCGGGGGGGGCGATGACCCACACGGGCCGCCCGGTCTTCTGCTCGATCGTCGGCTTGGGCGCGAAACTGACGTGCCACTCGCGCACGTAGAACCCGAGGTCGGTGAGCATTTCCGCCAGGGCCCCGAAGTCGGCCCCGCGCGACGTGCCCGAGAGAACGGTCGGCTGCTGCTCGGCGTGGCAGATGATGACGTTGGGCCTCTCGTCGAGGAGCAGCTGGCGGATGCCCGAGGCGATGACCGTCTCGCCGGCGAATCGCCGCACCGCGCCTGCCCCTTCCTCCATTGCCTGAAGCGCGCCGGGCGCGCGGAAAAGGCGGTCGTAGGGCAGCACGGCTGAGCGCCTGCTCGTGGTCAGCAGCACGCAGTTGCGCTGCCGCAGCGCGAGCGTGATGGGCGTGAGTTTGAGCGGCGCAAGGTCGTTGAGACGCTCCTGCTGATCCAGCGCCGCCGACGAGAGGCGCCGAAACTCCTCGACGCGCGGCTTGAGAAAGTCAGCCAGCGGCTGCGGCAGGTCGCCCGCCTCGATCCAGTCGGAGAAGAGATCGGCGATCTGGCTCAGAGACGAGCCGCGGAACTGGAGTGCGGCCCGCACGATCGACGCGGCTCCCGCCAGGTCGGGGAAAGGGCTGCCGCGCATCGCGTCGGCCTCGAGCGACTGCTGCGCCGTCTTGTCGAGCGACTCCATCTCCTGCGGCATGACCGAGAGGACCTGGATGATCCGCTGGAGCATGCGGAAGGAAGGGTGATCGGGGCTGAGGTCGCCGATGGCGTTGACGAGGGCCTCGGCCTGCGGCGAAGCGAAGGCGCCCAGCGAGCGCATTCCCGCGCGCCCTGCCTCAATGGCCGACTGGTAGGTCTCGATCTCCTCCGCGTGGATCGCGCCGAGGCGCTCGATGAGCGCATCATACTTCGTGATCGTGCGCGGGTCGGCGGGGTCCAGCCGCACGACCTCGACCTTGTCGCTCTTGCTGCGGAACTCGCGCAGGACATCCTCGACCTGGCGGCGCTGGGCGGCGACGGCGCGCTGCTCGTCGGTGCTCAGCAGCGGGTCGCTCTCGGCGAAGAGCGCCGTAATCGTGACCGTTTCGTCGAGAGAGTTGAGGATCTTCAGCGTCTGGGCGCTGAGGCTGTAGCGTCCGACGGCGGTGAGGTCGAAGCGGCGCGAGGCGTCGGAGGCGAGCCAGTTGATGACGCCGAGGATGAGCAGGAGGGAGACGAGGAGGATGCCGACGCTCAGGCCGTACTTGATGCGGCGCGTCGATGCGGTCTCCTGGCCGGGATCCTTGCGGGCGTCTGTTTCCTTCGTTATCGCCATCGCCGCGACTCCACGATTTTGACCGCCGCAGTGAGGAACAGGACGATGCCCGAGAGGAAATAGATGATCGTCGAGGTGTCGATGACTCCCTTGGCGAAGTCGTTGCCGTAACGCTGCTCGATGCTCATGCGAAAGAGAATGGCCGACCACGGGTCGCCGAGGTAGCGGGGCAGCCAGCTGGTCAGGCCCACGAACAGGAGCCAGAAGAAGACAGCGACGAGATAGGCGAGCACCTGGCTGGGCCAGATGGAGGATGCAAGCGTGCCCAGCGCGAGGTAGAGGGCGCCGATGCAGACCAGCCCTGCGTAGCCGGCGAAGATCGAGCCGTAATCCGGCGACGAATACCACTCCAGCACCAGCGGATACAGGAGCGTCGGCGCCAGCATGGCCAGGAAGAAGGCGACGGCGCCGAGCCACTTTCCGATCACCACCTGCGCATCGCTGACCGGGCAGGTCATGAGCGACTCGATCGTGCCCAGGCGCATCTCCTCGCTGATGAGGCGCATCGAGATGGCCGGCGCGATGAAGAGCAGCAGGAAGAAGGAGAGGTCGAAGAAGGGCCGCATCGTCGCCTCGACGCCGGTGTGCAGCACGGTGAGGGCGAAGAGCAGGCCGCTCATGAGCAGAAACAGGGCGAGCACGACGTATCCGACCGCCGTGCTGAAGTAGGCGAAGAGTTCGCGCCGCGCGATGGCCAGGGTCTGCTTCATGCCGCCTCCGCCTCGGACGTGATGCGCACGAAGAGTTGTTCGAGCGAGCCGGACTCGCGGTGCAGTTCGCGGCAGGGCAGGCGACGGTCGCCCACGAGGGCGCCGAGGGATTCGCGGAGGTCGGCGGCGCCGGAGGCGGCGGTGATCTCGAAGCGCATCCAGCCGTCTCGAGCCGCCTCTGTCACGGCCGCGACGCCGGGCAGCGCGCTGATCGCCTGGCGCACGGCCGGCCCCTCGCCGCCCGGGCGCACCTCGAGCACGTAGCGGGGCGCATCGCCGCCCTTGCGGCGCAACTGCTCCACGGTGCCGTCGGCCCGGATCGCGCCGCGGGCGATGATCACGATGCGGTCGCACGTGACCTCGACCTCGGGCAGGATGTGGCTGGAGAGGATCATCGTGTGATCTCCGGCCAGTTCGCGGATCAGGTGGCGCGTCTCGCGGATCTGAATGGGGTCGAGGCCGGAGGTCGGTTCGTCGAGAACGAGCACGGGTGGGTTGTGGAGCATCGCTGCCGCCAGTCCGACGCGCTGGCGGTAGCCCTTGCTCAGGCGCCCGATCTGCCGCCTGCGCATCTCCCTGAGCCAGCAGCGTTCGATGACGCGCTCGACGGCCGCATCGCGGGCCTGACGCGCCAGGCCGAAGAGCCGGCCGCGGAAGTGGAGGTACTCGATGACGCGCATCTCGCCGTAGAGCGGATTGGACTCGGGCAGATAGCCGAGGCGCCTGCGCACTTCGCTCGACTGCGTCACGCTGTCAAACCCGTCCACGGAGGCGGACCCGACGGTAGGGGGCAGGTAGCCCGTCATGACGCGAATGATGGTCGTCTTCCCTGCGCCGTTGGGGCCGAGCAGCCCGAGCACCTGCCCCTTCGGGACCGAGAGCGAGACGTCGGCGACGGCGCGGAACGAGCCATAACACTTGGTGAGATGATCGATCACGATCATGCGGCGTAAGGCTCCCGTGCGAGGCGGTCCATTCACCCGGCGTCGCGGCGGCCGGCCCATGCGGCCCAGCGCCGGCGACGCTTCTCTCAGACGCGGCCCTGGCGTCCGGCCGGCACGATTGCTTCGGGCCGGTCCGGCGCTCATATCATTGCCTGGCGCGACGCCGATTCTACACTCGACGACCCGAGAGGGCGGCCCCGTTCCGCAGTATGGCTGAGACGAATCGAACCACGGAGTGCCAGGTGGCCCAGAGGCCGAGGCTGCTGATCCTCGATGGCGCCGTCGAAGCGGACTCGGCCACGGCCGCGGCCCTCGCCAAGCACTTTGACCTGCGGTTCGTGGGCGATGCCGAGGCCGCGCATGAAGCGGCCGCGGGCGCCCTGATCCTTGCCGATCCCTCGGCCCTCATGCCTCTCGAGCGCGCCCTGGCCGACGGGCAGACGGGCGTGCTTCTGGGCGCCCTGGGAGAGGGCGTGTGCCTGTGTGATCCCGCCGGCCGCCTCATCTGGGCCAACCGCAAGTACCAGCAGTTCAACCACGCGGTTTCGAAGAAGGTCGAACGGACGTGCCAGGACGTGGCGCGTCATTATGCCGATCGCATCGAGCCGCTCGAGGACGCGAGCCGTCGCTTCGCCTTTCAGACCGAGGACAACCGTTTCTTTGAAATGATCGCGTCGCCAGTGGTCGATCCGCGAAGCAGCGCCCCTGAGAGCCTGCGAATCCTGGCGATCGTGTGGGACACGACCAAGAGCCGCCGCCTTCAGCAGCAACTGGACGCGATCGACGCGGCGGGGAGCGAACTTGTGCGCATCGAGTCCGACGCGGTCGCTTCGCTCAACACGGCCCAGCGCCTCACTCTGCTCGAGGACAAGATCATCAACTTCACGAAGGAGTTGATGCACTTCGACCATTTCAATATCTACCTGCTCGAGAAGCAGACCAGGCGCCTGCTGCCGGTGATGACCGTCGGCATGCCGCAGACCGTCGCCGACTATGACCTCCGCGCCGAGACGACGGGCAACGGCATCTCGGGCTACGTCGCGGCGACGGGTCGCAGTTACATCTGCCACGACGTTCAGAACGACCCGCGCTACCTTCCAGGGCTCGACAACGCCGCCAGCAGCCTCAGCGTGCCCCTGCGACTTCACGACCAGGTCATCGGCGTGTTCAACATCGAGTCGCTCACCCCCGGCGCCTTCAGCGAAGACGACCGGCAGATCGCGGAGATCTTCGGGCGCTATGTTGCGCTCGCACTCAACATCCTCGACCTCCTCGTGGTCGAGCGCGTGACGACAAGCGGGACCGTTGCGGTCAACGTGATCGGAGAGATCAGCCAGCCGCTCAACGACATCACCGCCGAGGCCGAGGGGCTCCGCGAGAAGGTCATCACCGACCCGATCGCGCTGCGGCACGTCGACCGCGTGCTGGCGCTGGTGAGCACGGTGCGCAGGAAGGTGGAGGACGTCGCCAAGGGACCGCGCAGCATCCTCGGCATCCAGGAGGCCATCGAGAACGCGCAGATCGATCCGCTCCTGCTCAACCGCCACGTCCTCGTGGCCGACGACGAACCCAACATCCGCGAGACCATCCAGGCCGTCCTGACCCGACGGGGCTGCCGCGTGACCGTCTGCGAGAACGGCCAGGAGGCGATCGACCTTCTGAGCCGCGCACGTGCGGGCGACTTCGACCTGGTGATCTCGGACATCTCGATGCCGGATCACAACGGCTACCAGGTCTTCGCGGCTGCGCGCCGCCTTGACAGCACCGTTCCCGTCATTCTGATGACCGGCTTCGGTTACGACCCGCACCACTCGATCGTCCGGGCCAGCCAGGAGGGGCTTCAGTGCGTGCTCTTCAAGCCCTTCCAGGTGGATCAACTTCTCGACGAGGTGGGCAAGGCGGCGCGCCTGCACGAGCGCTCCCAGCCCCGTTGACGATCGTGAAGGCGCGTGCCGGCCGGCGCGCGACCTGATAACTCCTCGTCCGCACACGCCGCACATATCCCCCAGATCGCCTTGCGCCCGGTGTTGACGCGCGGTTTCGCCGCGCGGCCCTGCACGCGCGCCTCCTCCCGCCCGATGAAATCGCGGCCACTGCGCGGCCCCCGCGCGGCCGGCAAGGCTCACTCATCAGGTTGGAGACCGGCGAAATGCGGCGAGGCTTCACGCTCATCGAACTTCTCATCGTCATGGGCATCCTCGCCGTCGTCCTTGCTCTCTTCGCACCCTCCCTCGCCCTTGCCCGTACCGCCTCGCGCACCGCCGTGTGCGCCACGCGCCTGCATCAACTCGGCCTGCTGCACTTCGAGCAGTCGTGGGAGACTGACCGATGGGCGAAGACGGCTTACGACCTCGCGCCAATCCGCTTTGCGGCCGTCGCCGACCGGAGCGAACACGGCTACGTCGGCCGCAACGGCTCCGAAGGCCAGCCGCCCGGAGGCTCATCTGACTTCACGCGCCGCCTGCACGAGGCGGAGTATTCCAGCCCGTCGCAACCCCCGAGTTGGCGCATCCCCTGCCCGCAGGCGGTGCCGGCAGACGAGCAGAGTTACGGCTTGAACTGGCGCTTTCGCAGCGTCAAGCCCGAGCGCCTCGGCGCCGTCGAACTCATCTTCGCAGACAGCGGGTATCGCCTGCTGGCGCGCGGCCGTGACCTCGCGCCGCGCCACGGCGGAGAGGTGAACTTCATGTTCGGCGATCAGCACGTTGCGCCCGGCGGGGCGGAACAGCTCGAGGAAGACGACCTCATGCGCCGCACCTGGCGTGCCGAGCCGACGCCGGCCGCGTATCCGCATCGCTGATTCGCGAACGGTCCTTCTCGCCGCGTCGCCCATCCGAACTTATTGAACCTGCACCACGTTGCTCGTCCCGCACGTGGCGACATCAAGCAGTTGCAGGTACCCTCCGCACGCGCCGGGCCCGGCGTCGGCATTCAGGGTGCGCGAGCCGTTCTCGCCTGCGCTGCCCTGGAAGACAACTTGAATCCGGCTGCTGCTCAGGCCCAGCGGCGTTCCGGCGCAGGAGTATTGCGGCGGAATGATGAATGAACCAGGGCGTGCGGCGTAGATCAATGCAACCTGCCCGTTGGGCGTCGCGCCGTGCCACGCGATCTCGATCGGCCCTCCGGTCGGGCACGTCGCGTCCACGGCGAGCGCGACGCCTCCGGCGCAGTCCCACGCCCACATGTCTTCGAGCGGCGCCGAGCCGCTCCAGCCGCCGAAGAGGATCGTCTGGTTGAGCCGCAGGTGCTGGGCCATGCCGGCGTAAACGCGCGCCGGCGGTCCGCCGTCGGCGACGAGTTGCCATGCTGCCCCGTTCCACTCCCACGTGTCGCGGCGATAAGGACCGGCCGTGCCGCCGAAGAGACGACACACGCCTCTGATCGGGTCGTAGACCATCACCGCGCGCGATCGAGGCGTCGCGCCGGTCTCGGCGACGAGCGTCCATTGTTCTCCATTCCATTCCCACGTGTCACCGAGGGCCGAGCCGTCGGGATTGCGGCCGCCGAAGAGAACGGTCTTCCGCCTTGCGATGTCATAGGCGAGGGCGAGGCGCGTGCGCTCGGACGGACCGGCGACGAGGCGCTGCGTCCATTCGACGCCGTTCCACTCCCATGTTTCATCGCCGCCGCGCGGCGCCCCGCCGAAGAGGATGGCCACGCCGCGATCGCTGTCGAAGGCCATGGCGTGCCGGCCGCGCGGCCTGGGGCCTGTGGCGGCGACGAGACGCCACGCTGCGCCGTCCCACTGCCAGGTGTCGTTCCTGTATCCATCAAGTCCGCTGCCGCCGAAGAGCAGCGTGACGCCGCGAACCGGGTCGTAGACCATCGCGTGCCCGATGCGCGGGGATGGGCCGGTCGTGGCGACCTGCCGCCACTCATTGCCGTCATACTCCCATGTGTCGCCGAACGGATCGCCTCGCCCCTTGGCGTCGGTGTTGAGTCCGCCGAACATGACGATGACATCACGGGCGGAGTCGTAGACGAGAGGCGCGCTGTGACGCGCCGGCGGCGTCGGGAGATTCATCTGCGACCAGCCGCACTCCTGCGCCAAGGCAGCAGGCGGCGCCAGCGCCAGCAGCAGAGCAGCCGGGACGACTATCCGGTAAAGTGTCGTGGGCACAGCAGCCTCCCATCTGCTCGGTCAACCGTTTCGGCCTGAAGATCATTCCAGTTCCGCGACATTGCTTGTGCGGCAGGTGGGCAGGTCGAGCAGCTGGAGATACCCGCCGCACGCGCCCGGGCCGGCGTTCGCGTTGATCGTGCGCGAGCCGTTCGCCCCGGCGCTGCCCTGGAAGGCGAGTTGAATCTGGTTCGAGCCGAGGCCGAGTGGCGTGCCTGCGCAGGGGCGATTGTTGGGGATGATGAACGATCCGGTGCTGCGCGCGAAGATGATCGCGACCTGCCCGTTGGGCGTCGCGCCGGACCACTCGATCCGGACGGGCCCGCCGGAGGGGCAGGTGGCGCGGACGGCCAGTTGCGGAACTCCGCCGCCGCAGTCCTGCCAGTGGGCGATGCGGTTGGCGGTGCGGCCCTCGGCCATCGTGAACGCTCCTCCGCCGATCAACTGGCTGTCCCAGATGGTGAAGTCGGCGACGCTTCCATTCATGCCGCCCCCGACGGCCCCCCACGCCGAGCCGTTCCACCGCGCCGCCCGGTTGGCCGAGGCGCGGCCGGCAGTCGTGAACTCTCCACCCGCGATGAGATCGCCTCCGTAGACGATGAGCGCGTTGACGGTTCCGTTGGTTCCCGCGTCAAGAGGCGACCAGGTCGAGCCGTTCCACCGCGCCACGTGGTTGGCGCTCTGGTTGCCGGCCTGCGTGAACTGTCCGCCGGCGACGAGATCGCCTTCGTAGACGGCGAGGCTGTAGACGGTGTTGTTCACACCGGCGCCGAGAGCTGACCACGATGAACCGTTCCACCGCGCAAGGCGGCTGGCGGGCGAAGTGAATCCGCCGCCGGCGATGAGATCGCCGTTGTAGACGGCGAGCGCGGCCACGGGCCAGTCCATGCCGCCGCCCAGCGCCGCCCAGCGCGAGCCGTTCCACCGCGCGATGCGGTTGGCGCTCTGTCCGCCGGCGCTGCTGAAGAACCCGCCGGCGATGAGTTCACCTTCGTAGACCGCGAGCGCATAGACGTCGCCGTCGATGCCGCCGGCCAGGGGCTGCCAGTTTACGCCGTTCCAGCGCGCGATTCGGCTGGCGCCCTGGCCGCCGGCCATCGTGAAAGCGCCGGCGGCGATGAGTTGGCCGTTGTATACCGCCAGGGCGTAGATGTCGCTGTTCATGCCGAGGGGATCGAGGGGAAACCACCCCACGCCCCACGTCCAACGCGCGATTCGATTGGCGTCGTGTCCGCCGGCGCGGGTGAAGCTGCCTGCGGCGATGAGCGGGCCGTCAAAGACGGTGAGCGCCTCGACCGCGCCCGAGAGACCCTCGTCCATCGCGTGCCACGCGTCGCACTGGGCGATTGCATCACCGGTGAATGCGCCCGCGGCAGCCTGCAAGATCGCAGCGCCCATCAGCAGGTCTCGCACACGATTCTGATTCCTGATCAGGCGCTGCATGAGTTGCTCCCTCCTCTGCCGGAGACCTGGAAGCAGGCTGTGGCGGCCGGATTGCAAGGCAGCATGCGGTGCATTGTGCCGCGCGCACAAGGCCGGCGCCAGGGGAAAACTCCCCAATTCGCGCTTCCTTGGACAGATATTGAGAGCACTGCGGCTACCGGTAAGGCATTTGTTCTGTTCCGGTCCGATGGATATATTCCACCTGATGCCGGAGACCACCGGGACAGACTCTGCGGAGGTCCGCGCGATGCTCCGCCTGAGCATGACTCCGGGCATCGGGCCGATTCTCATCGCCCGGCTGCGCGAGCGATTCGGCCCTGCGCGGGCCATTCTCGAAACACCGCTGACGCACCTCCAGCAGGTGCAGGGCATCAGTGGCGAGCGGGCGCGCGCGATTCACGCCGGCGTGGATGAGGACGAGATCGAGATGGAGATGCGCGAAGCCGCGAGCCGCGGCGCGGCGATGATTTCCATCAACGATCCGCACTACCCGCCGTTGCTCAAGTCCATTCCCGACCCGCCGCCGATTCTCTACGTGCGCGGTTCGCTTTCGCCGACCGACGCCTTCAGCGTGGCGATCGTGGGCACGCGCAACTGCTCGGCGTACGGGCGCGACCAGGCGGGGCGGATCAGTGCCGCGCTGGCGCAGCGCGGATTGACGATCATCAGCGGCGGCGCGCGCGGCGTGGACACCGACGCCCATCGCGGCGCGCTGCGCGGCGGCGGGCGCACCATCATCGTCATGGGCGCCGGCCTCTGCCATCACTATCCGCCGGAGAACGAATCGCTCTTCGAGTCGGTCGTGAGCGAAGGACGCGGCGCGCTGATCAGCGAGTTTCCCATGCGCGCCGGGCCGGGCAAGGAGAACTTCCCACGGCGCAACCGTCTCATCTCCGGCCTCTCGCTGGGCACGCTGGTCATCGAAGCGGGCGAACACAGCGGGGCCCTCATCACGGCGCGCCTCGCGTGCGAGGAGCATCATCGAGAGGTCTTCGCCCTGCCGGGCAGCGTCGATTCGCCGCGCGCCGCCGGGTGCCACAGGATGATCCGCGAGGGCTGGGCGCGGCTCATCACCGGCGCCGGCGACATCGTCGAGGCGCTCGAAGGGTCGGAGCACCTGATTGCCGGCGCGCTGCGCGAGGCGGGCGTCGAGGCGGGGCCGCATGCGTCGCTCTTCGATCAGAGGCCGCGGGATGGGGCCGTGTCGCCGGCGGACGGCGCCGCCGCGTCGATCGCGCGATTGAACCTCACACCCAGCCAGCAGCGCATTCTCGACGTCCTCGACAGCAGCGCCGTGGAACTCGACGAGCTCTCCGCGCGCACCGGCCTGCCGATCCACACGCTGCAGGCGGACCTGACGATCCTCCAGATTCGCGGCCTCATCGTCCGCACGGGTCTGAGCGCGATTGAGCGGAAGAGGTAACACAACCAGCCCGCAGCGCAAGCAAGGTCGTGGAGCGCAGCGACACGGTCATCGGCGAGAACACCGGCGACTCCCTCGCTGGCGCGTCGGGCTGGTCAGGCAACATTCAAGCCAGCAGCGATCGCCCGGTCATTGCCTCGGGTACTTCAAGCCCGGTCATGTCAAAGGCGGTGGGCATGACGTCCGCGAGGCGGCCGTTCTTACGGAGCGAGCGTCCCCTGAACGCCTCGCCGACGACGATGAGGGGCACGTCGTAGGGCGTGTGGGCGGTGTGTGCGTTGTTCGTGGCCGGGTCGAACATCTGCTCGGCGTTGCCGTGGTCGGCGGTAACGATGAGCGATCCGCCGCGCTTCAGCGTTGCCTCGACAAGCGCTCCGACGCATCCATCGACGACCTCGACGGCCCTGATCGTCGCCGCAAGGTTGCCCGTGTGGCCGACCATGTCGGGGTTGGCGAAGTTGACGATGATGAAGTCTTCGCAGTCCGCCGCGGCGAGGCGTTCGAGCACCGCGTCGCGCACGCCGGCCGCGCTCATCTCCGGCTGCTGGTCATAGGTCGGCACCTTCGGACTCTGGATGATCCGCCGGTGCTCACCCTCGAACGGTTCATCGCGGTAGTCGTTGAAGAAGAAGGTGACGTGCGCGTACTTTTCCGTTTCCGCGCAGCGGAACTGCGTCAGGCCCAGGCGCGCGAGGTATTCGCCGGTGATGTCCGTGAGTCTCGGCGGCTTGGGAAAGGCGACCTTCACCCACTGGTTGAGTTCCTTCTCGTACTCGCACATGGTGAAGACGCCGCATTCAGGATGATGGTTCGTATCACCACGTCTCAGAAACCCTCTCGCCCCAGTATCGGGAGAAGGCGGGACGTTGCGGTAGAAGTCCTCCATAGCGAATGCGCGGACGAGTTGTCGAGGGCGATCACCTCTGTAGTTGTAAAATACCACTACGTCGCGGTCAAGAACACGCGAAGATGTCGCATCATCATCCTCTCGCCCAATCATGGCCGGCGTGATGAACTCATCACCCTTCATCCGATCGCTCGCGGGCCTGTCGTAGTACGCCTGCACAGCCTCCTCGGCGGTATCGAAGCGCGGCGGCGCCTCGCGTGGATCTGCCGATACTTCAGGTCCGATGTATGTCAGACAATCCCATGCCCTCTTGATCCGCTCCCAGCGGTTGTCGCGGTCCATCGCCCAGTAGCGGCCGATGAT
>CAADHA010000122.1 GCA_900696685.1 uncultured Planctomycetota bacterium | reverse complement strand
GGTGCTGGGCGAACTCGACGGAGAAGCCGTAGTACGGGCTGGCGTGCATGCCCGAGCGGATGCCCTCGACGATCATGCGGGCGCGCAACTCAAACGCGCCGAGGCGCGCCAGCGTCGCGGGGGCGAGGTAGTCGTCGGTCTGGAGGGGGGTGGGGGGCATGTGGATCAGCCAATAGCGCCAGTTGATGAGTTCGGAAAGTGTCGGAAGATCGGCACACGAGGATCGCATGCGTGCCGGAGAAGATATCCGGAAGGCTCAAGACTCTCACTGACGCGCAAGTCCTCGCCCAATCGAAGTCGGAGTAGTTGGCGATGCCGTACCAACATCACGGCCCGCCTCACTTCAACACCGCATCCATCTTCCGCGCCGTCGCCGCGTCGGTGCCCTCCACGGGGATCGTCTCCAGCAGGCTGGTGACGATGTGGTCCGTCGTCACGCCGTCGGCTTCGGCGGTGAAGTTGGTGATGATGCGGTGGCGCAGGACGGGGTGGGCGACGGAGCGGATGTGCTCGGGCATGACGTGCGTGCCCCCCGCGAGGATCGCCTTCGCCTTGGCCGCCAGCACGAGGTACTGGCTGGCGCGCGGCCCGGCGCCCCACGAGAGATAGTCCGTCACGATCCTGGGCTTCACCGCCTCGGGGTCGCGCACACGCGTGGCGCGCACGAGGTTCAGCGCGTAGCGCAGGACGTGATCGGCCACGGGCACCTGGCGCACGAGGTCCTGCACCGTCGCCACGTCTTCGCCGCTGAGGACGGCGGTGATCGTCGCCGCGTGCGTCGCCGTCGTGCGCCGGATGACTTCGAGTTCCTGCTCGGGCCTGGGGTAGCCGATGCGGATCATGAACATGAAGCGGTCGAGTTGTGCTTCGGGCAGGGGATACGTCCCCTCCTGCTCGATGGGGTTCTGCGTGGCGAGGACGAAGAAGGGCCTGGGCAGCGGGTGGCCGTGGCCGCCCACCGTCACCTGCGCCTCCTGCATCGCTTCGAGCAGCGCCGCCTGCGTCTTGGGCGGCGTGCGGTTGATCTCGTCGGCCAGGATCACGTTGGCGAAGACCGGGCCGCGCACGAAGCGCAGGCTCCGCTGACCCGTCGCCTTGTCCTCGTCGATCACCTCCGTGCCCGTGATGTCCGCGGGCATGAGGTCAGGGGTGAACTGGATGCGGCTGAAGCGGAGGTTGAGCGTTCGCGCGATCGTCGAGATGAGCAGCGTCTTGGCGAGCCCCGGCACGCCTTCGAGGATCGCGTGTCCGTGGCAGAAGAGGGTGATGAGCATCTGCTCGATCACATCATCCTGCCCGACGATGACCTTGGCGATCTCGCCGCGCAGCCGCTCGTAGGCCTCGCGCGTCTGGCGGATGGCGCTCTCAGGGTCAGTGGCAACGGTGGCGATGGCGCGGGGAGTGCTCGGCGTGGTGGAATCGGTCATGCGGCATCCATCCTCTTTCGGGGCGCCTGTCCTGGTTGCAGGCTCGTGGCTCGTCTGAAGGCGCGTGGCTTGATTGCGGCAGCGGCCCTCGACCGCCCGCCGGTACGGCGGACGGCCCCACCCGCCAGAAAGGAAGATCGGCGTTCCGCCTGCACCATGTCGAGTATAGTCGCAACAGGCGGAATCCGTTGCGCCATGATTCGACCGCTCACGGGGCACGCCGCCAGAAGCAACAATGCCCCGCCCGGTTTACGGCCGATGCTCATATCATTCATCGCGGGGCCTAGGATCACTCCAACGTCAACTCCGGGAGACGCAACATGACGGTGCGGGTGGATCGTGGCGCGTGGTCGGTTGGTGCGGCCCGGGTCCTGGCGTCGGCGCTTGTCGCAGCGTTCGCAACCAGCGCCCTGATCAGTTGCGCAGCAAGGGAATCGGGCCTCGCCTCGACGCCCCCTCGGCCACGGGCCGTGCGCACCATCTCGAAGAGCGAGTTCCGCGCCCCGTCCGGCGGATCGGAGCGCGCCCCGGCACCAACTGTCGCCGCCGCAACTGCGGCGGATGCGCCTCTCCCGCCTGCCCCGATGCAACCTGGGACCGATCCGCCCGCGCCGGCCGAGGCGGCGAGAATCCCCGTCTCCGTCACGCACGCGGGGCTGGTCGGGCAGGTGAACGGCCGGCCGATCTACGTCGCCGACTTCTTCGAGCCGATCGAAAATGAGTTGCGCATCCGGGGGCGTGAGAAGACCCGGCGCGAGTTCGTGCAGATCGCCTTCCCGCTCATCCAGCGCCAACTCGCCGAACTCATCAAGAACGAACTCGTCTACGCGGAAGCCGAGGCTTCGCTCACCGAGAACGAGCGAATAGGACTGCGCTACTTCATCCGTCAACTGGAGTCCGACGTGACGCGCACGCGCGGCCGGCAGGCGCAGGAGGAGCGCCTGCGCGAGGAGACGGGCCTGGGCGTGGATGAGGTTGTCGAACTCGAAAGGCGACGCCAACTCGTGCTCTACAAGATCCAGTCGGAGATTCGCCGGCGCGTCATCGTCTCCTGGCGCGACGTCGAGCGCTACTACCGCGATCATCGCGAGGAGTTCAATCCTCCCGCGTCCATCCAGCTGCGCCTGCTGACCGTTCCCGCGAACGACGCCGCGCGGCGCCGCGCGGTCGAGCAGGCCCTCGCGGACGGCTTCCTCTTCGGCCCGCTGGCGGAGGAGCACAGCACGATGCTCGCCTCGAGGGGGGGGCTGCTCGATCCGACGCCCCTGAGCGGAGGCATCGAGAACACCGCCCTCACGCGCTGGCCGGAGGTCGACGCCCTGGCGCGCACCCTGCGACAGGGAGAGCATGGCGGGCCGGTCGTGGCCGGCGACCTCGCGGTCTGGGTCTACGTCGAGCAATATGCCGACGGAACAGGCCGCTCGCTCTACGACGCGCAGCATGAGATCGAGAACCGCCTTTTCCAGGAGCGCTACGCGGAGGAAGAGCGGCGTTACCTGAGCGAACTCTTCGCGCGCGGCAACATGGACGACTTCGACAACATGTCCTACCTCCTCCTGGACATCGCCCTTCAGCGCTGGGCGGCGCCGGAGTAGGCCCGGTGCGCCGCGTCCTCGCGTGGTGCCGCCGGCTGGGGCGAAGGCAGCCGCCGGCCGCCGACGCCGATCCGCGCCACGAACTCGGCCGGCGCGGCGAAGAACTCGCGCTCCAGTGCCTCGAACGCGCCGGGATTCGCTGCCTCGAACGCAACGTGCGCCTCGGCGACGGCGAGATCGATCTCATCTGCGAAAGCGCCGAGGGCACGATCGTCTTCGTCGAGGTCAAGACTCGCGCGGGCGACGAATACCCCGGCGAGCGGGCGATCAACCGCGCCAAGAAGGCGAGGCTGATCCGCCTGGCGCAGCGCCTGGCCCGCCGCCGGCGCTGGCTCGACCGCCGCCTGCGAATCGACGTTGTCGTGATCGTCTGGACCGGGAAGGGCGAGCCTGTCGTCCGACATCACCCCAGCGCCGTCACGCTCGATCGGTGATTTGGAGTGTTCGCGGAGCGGCGAACGCGGGACAGTGCTCCCTCAGGTCCGCCCGCCGCCGAAGAGCATCTGCTGCACCGCGTCGCGCACCACCGCAACAGCCGCCGCAACGGTGGACGGCCGATGGGCGGGCGCCGGGCGCGGCATCGGCCCCGCTTGGCCGGTTGCGTGGCCGCGCGGCGGGGGCCGATCGACACTCACGAACGGCTGCAACTCCTCCGGAATGCTCCTGAGCCCGCGCCGTCTTGCCTTCGCAATCGCGTAGTGCAGCGACAGGCTTACCCGGCGCTCGACCGCTTGCGTGACGTTCAGCCCGCGCTCGCGCATGGCCGCCAGCGCCCACATCCACGCGTGAAACTCTTCGAGACAGCGCGGGGAGTAGGTGCGAAAGCCGATGGCGTGGTGGCCGACTTCGTGGAGGAACACGGCCGCGCTCATCGGCCCGCGCGGGTAGGGGCTTTCGATCAGGCGAGCCTCGCGACCGCTGTCGTAGCGCACGATCCACGCGCAGCCGGTCATCGACGAGCGCCATCGGCGCACCCGAAGGCCGAAGCGCCCCTTCATTTCCTCGACGAGCGCATCGTATCGCTTCTGCATGGAATCGCGGCGCGCCATGATCGCCGGATCGTAGTCGTGCATCGGGCACTCGATCGCGCGGCGGCGGAGCGCGCGTGGTCCGCCGGCCGCTTGGGGCTTGGACCGGCGGATCGGACGTGTTAGACTCCCGGCCATGTTCAACGTCCTCAAGCAGTGGGTGGCGGTCGTCGCGGGCGGGATGCTCGCCTGGCCCGTCGCGACGTGGGCGCTGCACGGCCTGAACACCGGCGACGGCCGCCTCGGCGCGCCGCTCACCTTGGCCGATCCGTTTCTCAGCGCCCTGGGCGTCTCATTGGCCGCAGCCCTCGCCTTCGCCATCATCTCGCTCGTCGTCGGCCAGGTGACGAACCGCTACACGGGGATGCTGATGTACGGCCTGTGCTGGGTGATCGTGGCGCGGCAAGGCACGCCGATCGACTCGATCCTCCGCCACGTTGACGACCTCGGCGGGGCGTTCGGACGGACATACTGGTTGTTCGCGGTCGAGACGCTCTTCTGGTCTGTGCCGGTGGCGGCGATGATGATCCTGCACGTGCGCCTCAGCCCCAACCAGTATCCTCTCCAGGAGAACCGATTCAGCCCGGCCAGCATCAAAGCGCTGGTATGCAACATCGTGCTGGGCGTGGCCCTGGGATGGGTCTTTCTGCGGACCGAAGACAAGGGGCAGACGGTCTTCGGCTTCTCGGCCTCGTGCGCGCTGGCGACGATGGTGACACGGCTGATCTGGCCGAGTTGCAATGCGTCGATCCTGTTCGTGGTCCCGGCGGCTGTGGGAGTGGTCGCGGCGATCTCGACGGCCGTGCTCGGCTCGAGCGATGCCGTGGCGCGCCTGGCGGCGGGGAGTTTCTGGGCACTTGGACGCCTCATGCCCCTGGACGCAATTGCCGCGGGGACCTTCGGAACGGCCATCGGCATCGGCCTGGCGCGGAGTTTCGGGGCCGAGCATCATCCGGCAACGGGCGAAGTCGCGCCGGCGTGAGGGCGGCGCCGCCGCGCACGCCAGAGACAAACCCCCAAGACCCCAAGACACCAAGGAGATGCGAGGCGAGGGTTCCTTCCCGGGCCAAAGCCTTAGAAACGGCCGCGGCGGGCGGCTCAGGGGCGAATTCATGGACGCTTCGACGCCTTTGTACTAGCATCGCCTGAGGCTGCATGGCCGGCCTTGCATCGCCGGCGTGGGACGCGGCACAACAGGAGCCTTTCATGAACGCACCACCCGCCCGAGGCACGCCCGCGGTGGCCACCCTCGAATCGCCCATGGCCGACGTGCAGAGCCTGGCCGACTCCCGCCGCCTGCCCATCGACAAGGTCGGCGTCAAAAACGTCGTCTACCCGATCACCCTGCGCACCCCCTGCGGCAAGCCGCAGACCACCGTGGCCACCATCGACATGTACGTCTCCCTGCCGCACGACCGCAAGGGCACGCACATGAGCCGCTTCCTCGAAGCCCTCAACGAGCACCGCGACTGCATCCGCCCCGAGCAGATCATCTCGATGTGCCAGGATCTGCGCGAGCGGCTCGACGCGAAGGAAGCGCACGTGCGCGTCGAGTTCACCTACTTCATCGAGAAGTTCGCGCCGGTCTCGAATGCGCCGGGACTGATGGATTACCGCGTGACCTTCGAGTGCGCGAGCAACGGCTTTG
The DNA here is from genome assembly GCA_900696685.1 of uncultured Planctomycetota bacterium. Taxonomy (GTDB): domain Bacteria; phylum Planctomycetota; class Phycisphaerae; order Phycisphaerales; family UBA5793; genus UBA5793. The sequence continues at coordinate 379 of CAADHA010000122.1, read as the reverse complement.
ACGACTTCGTGATGAAGGTGGCGGCGCCGGCGGCGAGCCTCTGCCCGTGCAGCAAGGAGATCAGCCGCTACGGCGCGCACAACCAGCGCTGCGAGATCACCGCCGAGGTCCGCTTCCAAGGGCAACTGTGGATCGAGGACGTCGTGGGCATCCTCGAAAAGGCGGCGAGCAGCGAACTCTACTCGATCCTCAAGCGCCCCGATGAGAAGTTCGTCACCGAGGCGGCGTACGAATCGCCCAAGTTCGTCGAGGACATCGTCCGCGACGCGGCGACGGCGCTGAACCGCGACGAGCGCATCGTGTGGTACCGCGTGCGCAGCGAGAACTTCGAGTCGATCCACAACCACAATGCTTATGCCGAGATCACGCGCGACAAGCG
>CAADHA010000121.1 GCA_900696685.1 uncultured Planctomycetota bacterium | reverse complement strand
TCGATGGAAACCTCGTTTCCGCAAGCGATAGACGCCATGCGGCAGTGCATGGCACACACTGGCCTGTGCGCGGTGTGGAATGGAGCCGGGGGGAATCGAACCCCCGAGCACTCGCGGAATCTCCGGGCGAATACGCCGATTCCGAAGAGCGCGCAGCGCCGGGCGCAGCGCGGGCCGCACCGGGGGCCAAACGGGGCGCAGGCCGGGGTCGAACGGGCGGCCCAACAGGGGGACCAGTCCCGCCCACGTCGCGGCCGAACGCCGGGGGCGACCACGCCCCGCCCGACGCCGACCTGGCGCGCCTCGTGGCGTCGTGGGCCAACCTGCCGCCCGACGTGCGTGCCGGGATCGTCGCGGCGCTGCAGACGGCCACGCCCGCCCGCTGACCCCGCCCGACACCCGACAGAACCGACGAAACCCGCGATACCGCGATGAGGCGGGCCATCGCCGTCCGTTCCGTCGGCGGCAATGTCGGCATGGTTCCTTCCCGCCGGGCTCGCCGACGTGACGCCCGCGGGAACAGCCGCGGGTATCGACTGACTTTGTTTCGAGTGTCCGGCACTATGATCCGCCCGCGGCCTCATAGAAAGGAGATCCGGCATGGGCTTCTTCACGCGACTGATGGGCGTTTCGGCAGAGAAGGAGCAACTGATGCGGCGGTTGCTCAAGGCCCGCGTGGCGCGAGATCCGTCCGCCCGCGCAATGGGCCAAGGGCCGGAGTTCGCTGACTCCGTGAACTCGCTCGTGTTGATGGGACTTCCCGAGGCGACGATCGTTACCTGCGTGGAGTCATGGGCGCAGTTGAAAGGGCAGGGTCTCTCTGAACCCGCCATCGCCCAAAAGATCGCTGCCTTTCGGGGCGGCTCCTCCTTCGGAGGCGGTGTGGTTGATGTCATCCGCGCCCGCGTGCTCGGTGAGCACGGGCACAGCGGATTCCTCCCCGCCGATCACGTTGACTGGTGCATCAAGGAAGCACGCGCCGCCTATGGCGTGTGACCCGATCAGCCGAAGAATGCACCCAGCGCGGCCGCACCAACGAGTGCGGCGACCTTGCCGACATTTCCCCACATCTTGCGCCGCTGCCCATCTCTCGCCATGCAGAGCACGATGGAAACCGCAAGGTCGAGAACATTGGCTCCGTGGTCTTCAATGAACGACGCGAACCGCTGCTCATCCCGCTCCAAGTCGTACCCGGCGTCAACGAACGCCGCCGCGCACGAGTAGAGGGCGTGCTTCTTGATCGCTTCGTTGTCGTCGAGCAATGTCGGCCGCTCAAGGATTTTCTGCGCTAGGACCTGCGTGGCGATCCGCGCGGTGGGGTTCATCGTGGCGAGTGCGGCCTTGATGGACGGGGCATCATCGAGCAGCATCTGAGGGCTCCCGAACGAGTACCGACAGTATAACGGATCGGCGTTGCTGGTGGACTCGCGATTCTTGAGTTATCGGACGGAGGTTGTCTGGCTAAGTCGTCAGGCGAACCACGATTCCCGCAGCTGCCACGGCAACCCCAATCCCTGAGGCGAGCAGCACCAGGCATCCGGTCCCCTGTTGAGCGACCACTGGCGTCATGGGGCGCGGCTGGCCCGCCGTGCGAACGATGGGCCACACTTTTTCGTGGAACTCCCCGAGCCGCTCCATCACGGAAACCACGCTCGCCTCATCCGTGTCGTCCTTGTCAGACGACGCCAGCGCGGCCTTGGCCACGTTCATGATGAATAGTGTTCGCTGGTCCTCCGCGGAGGCCCGGCCCGCGCCCATTGCGAATGCGGCCTGCTTGCCGACCATCATCGCCTGGCACATCGCCTTGAAGCGTGCCTGAAAGGCGGCCTCGCGGCCGTTCCAGAAACTCCAGGGCTGACCGATCGTCAGCGGAATAATCCGCTGTGCAACCTGGCTCGCCGAGGCGCTGTCGATGCTGTCGTTCGCCGTGGCAATCGTCCAGTAGACCGCCAAGCACTCGGCGATGCCGTCATCCAGAGGTGGGACCACGGACCGCTTGAACGCGGGAACCAAGGCAACGATGCTCCCGAGGGCGCTGTCCATCGAAGGGAAGAGTGTACCCGTCCGTGGCCTGCCGAGGCATTGACGAAATGCTGGCTCCGATCTACAAAGCAGGTCGCGGCGACGGCAGAGCGTCCCTACTCACAGCCGTGCCACGACGCCTCGGTGAGGAGCTGGCCGTCGCCCCTCGCCACGAATCCGCGCGAAATCGCGCTGCGAATACGTTCACGGGCCTTGGAGTCAATACTCGCGTGCCTGCATGCGGCCGCCGAGAACCACACACCCTGCACGAGGGTCAATGTCAGGCACGCCACCGCGATCGGCAGCTCCGCCGACGACAGCTTCACCTCCGACGGCGTACAGAGAACTCGCCGAACCTCTTCGTTCATTCGGTCGGGCATGATCCAAGGCGTTTGTGCCATCAGCATGACGACGGCGGGACCGCCGCCCTGTGCCCGCTGAATCTTTCGTACCAAGGCGCTGCGCAGGCGGTTGGGATCATGGTTCGGATCGAGCGAGGCGATCCAAGGCTGGCCAGTCGCCATCATTGTGGCGTTGAGGTCGCGCACACGGTCGTTGTCCTGGATCGCCTTGCACTCAACCGCGAACCTGCCGAAGTCGGCTTCAACGAAGAACTCGGGGCGACGCTGGCCCTTGGGGACCGTCGGCCACTTGACTGCGGATTGGCCGAACTCGTCCGCAAACGCGGCCGCGGTGAGCAACTCGTCGCACGCGATGATGTTGTCGCCTTCGCGCAGACGCTTGGCCAACTCTGCGCGTTCCGCGCCGTTCATCTGCGGCCAGAGGACTGCCAATCCCCGCTCGACACGGGCCTGTGTGTCGGCGGGATAAAAGCCAGGGTGCATCTCGTGCATCATCGGCAGGAAGTACGCCATCGGGTAGCCAGGAAGTTCTTCAGGTGCCATCGCCAAAATCTCTCGACGAAGGGACTCTCGCCACGCGGGGTCGAACACGCCTGCAAGGTGCGGCACGTCCCGCAGTCCAGCATCGCAACGGTCTAAATACTCGGATCTGCTCATGGCGAGTCATCAAGATGGCAGGCGTCCCTGCATGCCCGCGGCCATTGAAGCAAGCGCCGGGTACTTGTAGGCGAAGACCGCCGTGAAGGCGTTCATCTCCTCTGCGGAGAACTTGGAGAACAACTTGGCCCACTTGGCCTGGTACTCGGCCATCTGGGCCCGCTTCCAGTCGTTGGAAATCCAGCGAGCGCCCACGGCAAGCGCCCCGAATGCGAGGCCCGCCCAGCCGTATCCGGCCAGCAGCGAGACCACACTCGCTCCCGCTGCGGCGGGACGGCCATAGGCGACTCCCTTCTCGGCGAGAACGTTGTCATCCATCGCGGACATCAGGTCGGCATGGAGGGCATCCGCACAGTCCGAAAGCGCCTTGATGCCAGCGATGTCCTCGGCATCGAGGTAGCCAAACGCATCCTCGCTCTCGATCAAGCCGGCCCCCGCAGCGATGTCGGCAAGTTGGTTGAGCACCAACTGATTCTGCCGCTCCCGTTCGCGCTGGGCGGCCTCAGCCGCTTCCTGCCGCCGCCTCGCCTCGGCCTCCCGTGCCTGCCGAGCGGCGTCTTCGGCTTGCTGGCGTGCGTAGTCGGCTGCGCGCTGCTTCGCCTCGCGATCTCGAATCAACCGCGAGTTCCACGCGAAGGCGCTCCCCGGAACGTACTGCTTGCAGCCGCACTCGGGACAATCCTGTACGTCGGTCCGCTCGTGCCAATCGCAGTTGATCGCCCACTTGCAGGCACGGCAGTTCCACGTCACCACGTCCGGCTTGTCGATCATGGCGCGAAGCCGATCTTTCCTTGTCGGCTCGCGGGTGTGCTCGCTGGTGATCTGCGGGGGCTGACCGAATACCTGTGGGCGCTGCGCGGTCTGCCCATTGCTGGCGGGGCGAGGAACGACTGTGCGCTCCCGTCGCAAGCGAAGCGATGTCCCGCACTCCTCACAAGCGAGGATGGCTTCCGTCTGTGCGCCCCACACGACCTGGCGCGAGGATGCCTTGCGACACCTGGGGCAGTTCAGGGTTACTGACGCGGAGTCGTCAACCATCCACACTCGCGTGAAAGTGACCGCGGGAAACGCCGCCCGGGCTGCCGCGAGCGCATCCGGGAATGAAGCGGCCTCCACTACGGTTTCGCCCTGTCGCCCATCGGGGTGCCGGAGATAGACGCGAAAAGTGGCCACGATCGCCTCTTGGTCAGGTTCGGCGAGTAGAGGGAAACACGCCAATCCTATGCGTCTCTGGTCCAATGGGGGCCAAGTAGAGCGTGTAGCCGCAGTCGGTCTCTCGGGGCGGCACGCGTGCCAATACCCGCCGCCCAGAAAAAATGTCCCCCTGGCACTACGAATCGGTGCCCTCGCAGGAAACAAGTGGATGAGGCGCGTGCATCATTCCCGAAGCCCCCGGCAAGGAGACCACCGTGACCCGAATCGGACTGACCTTTGACGAGTACTTCGACCTCCGCCTGAAGCCCAGGGCGGGTGCGGACCGCGCGTTCCACGCCGCCGCCGACATGGAACGGGAGGGGATGTTCCCGATGGCGACGGTTGTCGCATCGAACCACCTCCGCTCGCGCGGCTACGACTGCCGCCCGAAGATGCTCGACACCCTGGTCGAGCAGGGGGTGGTCAAGCCGTCGCAGCCGGATGCCTGGACGCAGGCGGAGGTGGACGCTGCCGCCGAGCACTTCGAGGAGTGCCAGATCTTCGTGCCGTACGCGGTGATGTGTCTGGCTCTCGGGTGCCGCTACGCCGACTTCCTGCGCCCCCTGCGCGAGGCGGCCGAGCGGGAGTCGGCCAAGTACGGTCGGCCCGTGCCGGACGATGACCAGTATTTCGTCATGCACCGCGTGCCGCCACGGGGCGTGACCGGCGAGGATGGCCGCCTCAATGACATCACCCCGGCCGTGATCTCCTTCACGCTGTGCGACGACATCCGCGAGAGGCTCGAGCGTGGCGAGGAGATCTAAATGCCCGGCTCCTCGCCAATCGAACTCGAACTGACGCCGGACCTTCTCGACTACGCCCGACGGGTGGCGCTAAAGGAAGCGCCGAAGCACTGCGGGCCGCGCGTCAGCCATGACGATGCGGCGCACGAGGCGATGCTGCACCTGATGTCCAGCCCGCCCAAGTTCGACCCGTCGCGGGGCGCGAGCCCGAAGACGCTGATCTACACGATCGTGCAGCGTGCGGTCATCAAGTTCGCCGGCCGCGAGGCGATCAGAGTCGGTCGGTTCAAGGCTCTGCCCCAATCCACCGACGCCGACGACAGGGTCGAGGGAGGCGTGTACGCCGACGACCGTCGGTCGGGCTTTGCCAGCAACCGCTCCGTGGAGCTCACCAAGTCACGCTGGACGATGGACGACGTGCTCCTGTTCATCGACAACAAAGACAGCCGCGCGTTATGCCGGTTGGTCATCGAGTGCGGCGGGAACGTGAGCGAATCCGCACGACGCCTGAAACTGACCGAGGGTGCCGTCCGCAGCCGGCTGAGGTTGCTGGCCCCCAAACTGCGAGCGGCGGGGTTCGACCCCGATTTCACTGGAGGATTCAGATGAACACTGCGATGGTCACGGAAGACCTGCTTCTTACGGCCGCCGAGGTCGAGATCGAGGCCTCGGGCAAGGACGCCCGTCCCAAGATCAGCGTCGTCGCCTACACCGGCCGCATCATGCGTGTCCCGGGCTGGGGCGACATCGCGATCGACCTGGCGGGACTCGAGGCGGGCGGCCAGGTGCCCCTGCTGGCCGACCATGACGCCAGCGTCGGCAGCGTGGTCGGCCACGGCGAACCCGCCGTCGCCAACGGGCGGCTCGTCGTCGCTGGCGTCGTCAGCGGCGCGGGCGAGCCTGCCCGCCACGTCGTGGAGATGGCCAGGGGCGGATTCCAGTTCCAGGCGTCGGTCGGCGTCGCGCCCACCGAGCACGAACGTGTGAAGCCGAACCAGTCGGTGGAGATCAACGGGCGGTCGCTGTCGTCGCCGGGCGGGTTCACGCTCGTGCGCAAGGGGCGGTTGCGGGAAGTCAGCATCACGCCGCTGGGGGCCGACGCGGAAACGTCGGTGGCCATCGCGGCATCACGCCAAGGACGGACGAACATGGCAGACATCGCCAACGAAGATCAGATCCGCGCTGACGAGCGCGATCGCCTGAAGGAGATCGACTTGACCTGCCGCCCGATGGGCGAGCGGGATTGGGGTCCGCAGCAGAAACGGGTGGACGACCTGCGGGCCAAGGCCATCGCGGGCGACATCACCGTCGCGGACCTGCGCGCCGGTGTCCTTGAGGTGCTCCGTGCCTCGCGGCCCGTCTACTCGGGCATGCAGCGGGACCACGGGGCGGGCAGCATCCCGCGCGCACGGATCATCGAGGCCGCGATCCTCAAGCGGGCGGGGTTCGCCGCGCTTGCGGAGAAGGCACTCGGCCCCGCCTGCATGGAAGCCGCCGACGACCTGCGAGTGGCCCACACGCTGGACCTGTGCCGCGCGGCGCTCCAGCACGAGGGAATCGACGCTCCTGTTGACCGCGAGGGCATGGTGCGGGCGTCGCTGACGACGCACACGCTCACCGAGGCCCTCGGTAGCGCGGTGAACAAAGTCCTGCTCGACGGCTACCGCGACAGCCCGGCGACCTGGCGGTCCTTCGCGGGCGTGCGCTCGGTGCCCGACTTCAAGACGGCGACTGCCATCCGTCCGTCGTTCACCGGCTCCCTCCAGCAACTCCCGCCCGGCGGCGAGTTCAAGCATGGCGGGGCCGAGGAGGCGACCACGCAGTACAAGGTGGACACCTACGGCAAGATCTTCTCGATCGACCGCCGCGACCTCATCAACGATGATCTGAGCCTGTTCGACTCGGTCGCGCGGGTGATGGGCCAGGCCGCGATGCGAAAGTTGTCCGACCTCACCTACGACACGCTGCTCATGAACGCCGGCGCGTTCTTCGCCGCGGGCAACGGCAACTACATCACCGGGGCTGACACCAACCTCAGCCCCGACTCGCTGGGGCGGGCCATCGCCGCGATGATCACCCAGCGCGACGCGGAGGGCAACGACCTGGACCTCCGGCCCGTCGTGCTGGTCGTGCCGCCGGAGTTGCAGACGACGGCCCGAGCCGTGCTGGAGAGCGAGTTCATCGCCGCCCAGACGAACCTGCCCACAGGCAACAGCCTCAAGAACGCCGTCGGCCTCGAAGTCGAGCCGCGTTTGAGCAACACGAAGAAGTACGGCACCAAGGCCTCGACGAAGCACTGGTACCTGTTCGCGGCTCCGGCGGCGAGCCCGATCATCGTCGGCTTCCTCAACGGCCAGCAGACGCCGACGGTCGAGTTCTTCGGGCTCGATCAGACGGTGAACAAGTTGGCGGTGTCGTGGCGCGTCTACTTCGACTTCGGCGCGGCCCTCTGCGACCCGCGGGCGGCGGTGCGGAGCAAGGGCGAGGCGTAAACGGACGGCGCTGGTGCGGCCGGGGGCGGTTGCGGGCTGCCCCCGGCCTTTCTCAGACACGGATCACGAATGACGCACGCCGCGCCGATCGCGGCGGCGCGATGGGTGCGCACTCATGGACGAGCTCAAGAACACGAGCGGAGGTCAGACCGCCATGCACCCGCTGCTCACCTATCGCGAGGCGGCAACGGTGCTCGGCGTCACGCCGCGCACCGTCTGGACGCTTGTGCAGGCCGGGACGCTGCCCGCGGTGCGCTTCGGGCGCAGCGTGAGGATCGATCCGGCGGACCTGCGACTGTTCATCCATCGCGCGAAGGGCGCGACGCGGGGGGTGGGCCATGGGTGAGCCCATCGATGCCGTGCTCAACGCGCTCACGCGGGCGGGCTGCACGCCCAAGCGACACGGCGAGGCGTGGTCGGCCCGGTGCCCGGCGCACAACGACCGCGATCCGTCGCTGTCGGTCGGCATCGGCACGGACGCGCGGGTCCTCCTGCACTGCCACGCCGGTTGCCCGTTCGAGGCGATTGTCGGCACGCTCGGCCTGGCGATGAAGGACGTCATGCCAGTGCCTGTGGCCGAAGCGAGGAGACCTCCCGGCCAGCGGAAGAACGCGATCGATGCCACCTTCGCCACCGCCGACGATGCGATCGCGGTGCTGGAGCGGAAGCACGGGCCATGCGCTGCACGCTGGACCTACACCGACGGCCAGGGCGTTGCCGTTGGAGAGGTGATTCGCTGGAACCCGCCCTCGGGTGGAAAGGTCGTGCGCCCGATCAGTCGGCGCGGCAACGGCTGGGTGATCGCCGCGATGCCCGAGCCGAGGCCGATGATGAACCTGCCGGAGTTGTCGAGGTTACCCGACGGCGCGTGGGTCTACATCGTCGAGGGCGAGACGTGCGTGGACGCTGCTCTGGCCATTGGCCTCGTCGCCACGACCAGCGCGGGCGGCAGTAAGGCAGCGGGCAAGTCCGACTGGTCCATCATGAAGGGTAAGGTCGCAGTGATCCTCCCTGACCACGATGCAGCGGGCGACGCCTACGCCGAAGAGGTCGCGCGACTCTGCCAAGCCGCCGGCGCACAGGAAGTCCGCTTCGTGCGACTCGCCAACCACTGGCCAGCGCTTCCACCCGGGGGCGACATCGTTGATGTGCTGGCGATAGAGGGCGGCGATGCCGAGGTGGTACATGCAAAGATCGACGCCCTGGCCGTGGCGGCCGAGCCGGTCGCACCGGAGGCACCTGCGGACGACAAGCCGGAAGAGCGCCCAGCGTTTGACCTCGCCACGCTGTTCCCTGCCGCCACCGGCGACATTCGTGACTACTTCGCCGACTTGGCCCGCTCGACGCAGACGCCGCCGGACATGGCCGCCCTGCTGGGCATGGCGGTTGCATCGGCGTGCATCTGCAACGTCGCGTGCGTCCGCGGGCATGGCGATCACATCGAACCCGCCCCGCTGTGGGCGCTGGTGCTCTCCGAGCCGGGCACTCGCAAGTCGGCGGTGCTCGCGGAACTGCTGCGGCCGATACTGAAATGGGAGGCAGACAAGGGCCGAGAGATGCGACCTGTCATCGCCGCGGCTGCTCAGCGGCACCGAATCACCGAGCGTCGCATCCGCGCGATCGAGGATCAGGCGGGCAAGGTGGCCGACCCGTTCAAGCGGGCGGTTGTCGAAGGTGAGGCGATCCGGCTCGCGCAGGAGATGGAGGCGACGCCCGTGCCGACCGCGCCGGCGCTGTTGGCCAGCGAGCCCACTCCGGAAGCGCTCGTGCGTCAGATGAAGGACAACCACGGTCGAGCGCTGCTCGCCAGCGCCGAGGGCGACGCACTGGACATCGTGCAGGGCCGGTACTCGGGCGTGCGGAACTACGGCGCGATGCTGAAGGGTCATGCGGGCGATCCGATCCGCGCCCAGCGGGTCGGCCGCCCCTCCGATGTCATCGACCGCCCGGCACTCGCCGTGGCGCTGTGCGTGCAACGGGCGGCGGTCGAAGCGGTGTGGTGCGATCCGCAGGCCGAGGGGCGTGGCCTGCTGGCTCGTTTCGCCGTCATTGCCCCGCCGGACCTCGTTGGCATGCGCGACGTTCGGCCGGAGCCGGTGCGAGCGTTCGCCCGCGAGGCGTGGCAGGCCGCGCTCACACGCCTGCTGTCGTTCGAGCCGAGCGACGATCCCGATGTCGGCCCCGCCGTCGTTTCTCTCTCCTCCGAGGCCGACGCGCTCTACCACGCGTTCCAACTCCGCACCGAGGCCGCGCTGGGCTTTGGCGACCTGGCCGAGCGCCGCGCGTGGGGCGGCAAACTCTGCGGCCTCTCGCTTCGCATCGCCCTCACGCTGCACGCGCTGACGACATGGGGCCGCTCGGGCACGCCAGGCGAAGCGCCTCGCATCGATGCCGAGACGATGGCCGCCGCGATCGCGTGGGCCGACTACCTCGCCGCGTCGGAGCGCCACGCGCGGCTCAGCATCACCGAGCCCGCGGAACAGCGCATCGTCCGCCGCCACCTCGACCTCATCGCACGCCACGAGGGCTCGGTCAGCATCCGCGACTGGCAACGCCTCCGCTCGCTGGCGCGGGCGACTGGTGCCGAGGCAGAACTCGATGCGCTGGCCAAGGCCGGGCATGGCGACTGGTCGTGGTCCGCACCCGGGCCGCGTGGCGGGCGGCCGTCGCGGCGCTTCGTTCTGCGGGGCCACGTCCCCGCCTCCGACACATCCCCGCCCACGGCGGCCCCAAACGCCACCGGTGGCCAACTGGCCGGGGTTCCGTCGGTTTTGTCGGCGTCAGGCGGGACAGCCCCGCCCCACGGCGCGTGATTCCGCCCACATTCCGCCCGAATCCCGCAGTTCCGCTTGACACTCGGCCCGTCCGAGCCTGACTGGCGACACGGAGGTCCGCCCGATGGCGAGCATCACGACCCGCAAGAACGGCAGCCGGTTCATCACCTTCCACGACGCCGCGGGCAACCCG
>CAADHA010000120.1 GCA_900696685.1 uncultured Planctomycetota bacterium | reverse complement strand
TCACGACTTGCGCGCAGTAGGTCTTGAACGCGGGCTGGAGAGCCTCGCCGAAAGCGACGGCCTTGCTCGCGATGATGTGCATGAGGGGCCCGCCCTGCACGCCGGGGAAGAGGGCCTTGTCGATTTTCTTGGCGATCTCCTCATCGTTGGTCATGATGAGGCCGCCGCGCGGCCCGCGGAGGGTCTTGTGGGTCGTCGTGGTGACAATGTGCGCGTGGGGGAAGGGGGAGAGATGGGCGCCCGTCGCGCACAGCCCGGCGATGTGGGCGATGTCGGCCATGAGGATCGCTCCGCACTCATCCGCCACCGCGCGGAACTTCGCGAAGTCGATCGTGCGCGGATAGGCCGAGTACCCGCAGAGGATCATCTTCGGCTTATGCTCGAGGCAGACGTTGCGCATGGCGTCGTAGTCGATGTGCTCGAAGCGCGGGTTGCTCTCTTCGTAGACGAGCGGATAGTGGACGGGCTTGAAATAGCGGCCGGAGAAGTTGATCTTCATGCCGTGGCTGAGGTGCCCGCCGTCCTTGAGCACCAGCGAGGCGAAGGTGTCGCCGACCTCCATCATGGCCATGAAGACGGCCATGTTCGCCTGGGCGCCGCTGTGAGGCTGGACGTTGGCGAAGGCGCAGCCGAAGAGTTGTTTCGCCCGCTCGCGTGCGAGGTTCTCGATCTGGTCGTGGAACTCGCAGCCGCCGTAGTATCGCGCGCCGGGGTAGCCCTCGGCGTACTTGTTGGTCAGGCAGGTGCCCATCGCGTGCATGACGCTCGTCGAGACGTGGTTCTCGGAGGCGATGAGTTCGAGTGTGTTCTCCTGCCGCCTGGCTTCGGCGCGGATGATTTCCGCCGCCTGCTTGTCACGGGCGGCGAGTCGGGTCAGGAAAGTGGCGGAAAGGTCGTCCACGGCGGCTCCTTGCATACACGTGCGCGCGGTCGCACCATCGTAGTCGATTGAGTCGTGCGCCGCTTGCGTCTTCGCCTCGCACGACTCCTATAGTCGAAGCGGAGGCGCAATCACTGCATGGCATCGAAGGAAACTCCAAAGCAAACGACCGACAAGGCGATCGAAATCGTCGAGCCAATCGGCGCGCGCGTGCTCATCCGCAAGGATGAGGACCGCAAGCAGACCAAGTCAGGCATTCACCTGCCCGACAAGATCGAGATTCCCACCCTGACGGGGCGCATCGTCGCCGTCAGCGCTCAGGTCGAGCACGATGAGGATTACCCGATCCGGCAGTACGACCGGGTGCTGTTCAATCCCAAGGATGCGATCCCGGTGGACTTTGAGGGAGACAACCGCCTCTTCGTGGTGCCGATCGAGAACGTCGTCGCGGTGTTCCGGAAGGGATGAGCGGGGCGTGCCGGAATGCGAATGCGATCATCGATGAAAGACGATGCCCGGCCGATCGCACCGCTGACCAGGCCCTTCCGCATCTCCATCACTCCCCCGGGGTCCAAGAGCCTGACGAACCGGCTTCTGCTGCTCGCGGCGCTGGCGCAGGGGCGGTCGGTACTGCTCGCGCCTTTGCGGGCGGATGACACGATCGTGATGGTTGAGGCTCTGCGCTCGCTGGGCGTGGCGATCGAGGCGGTCGAGCGTGACGGGCAGTGGGAAACGCTCATCATCGACGGCAGCGCCGGCGATCTTCGCGGCGGCGGCACGCTCGATCTGCACAACGCCGGCACGGCCGTGCGCTTCCTCACCGCCGCATGCACGCTCGCCGACGCACCCGTCCTCATCGACGGCAATGCGAGGATGCGTGAGCGGCCGATCGCGCAACTCGTCGATCTCCTGCGCTCGCTCGGCGCAGGGATCGAGTATGCGAGCCGCAAGGGCGGCCTGCCGCTTCGCGTGCTCCCGGCCGCGCTGCGCGGAGGCGAGATCACGATCGACTCGATGCTGTCAAGCCAGTTCATCTCGGCGCTGCTCATGGTGGCGCCGCTCATGCGCGAGGACCTGACGCTCCGGATCGCCGCGCCGCTCACTTCGCCCGGATATGTGGCGTTGACTCTCAACTGCATTGCCGCCTTCGGCGCGACGATCGACGCCACGCCAACGCTCGACCGCATCGCCATCCGCCCCGGCCGTTACAACAGCGTCGAGATGGCGATCGAGCCGGATGCTTCGAGCGCGACCTACTTCCTCGCAGCCGCAGCGCTGTGCCCCGGCTCAGTCTGCACCATCGAAGGACTTGGAAAGGGATCGCTCCAGCCCGATGTGCGATTCGCCGATGCGCTGCACGAGATGGGAGCGGGGCTGACCTATGGCCGCGATTTCATCACCGTCCTCGGCCCGGCCGAACCGCTGCGCGGCATCGACCTCGACTGCGGCGCGATGCCCGACGCCGCAATGACACTTGCCGTCGTCGCGGTCTTCGCGCGGGGCGAGACGGTCCTGCGCGGCCTTGCGACGCTGCGGCACAAGGAGACGGACCGCCTCGCTGCGCTCAAGACTGAACTGGGCAAACTCGGCGCAAACGCTGAGATCGAGGATGATGAGGTGCTCGTGATCGAGCCGGCCGCGGACGCCCGGCAGCGGAGCGATGAAGTTCGCATCGAGACCTACGACGACCACCGCATGGCGATGGCCTTCTCGATCGCCGGCCTCGTGCGCCCGGGCGTCCGCATCGCCGACCCGTCGTGCGTGGGCAAGACGTATCCGGGATACTGGGAGGAGTTTGCACGACTTGGACGAGGGAAGTGAGCGCATGACGGAATCGCAATCGCGTTCGTTTCGCTTGTCCCGAGTGCAATGTTCACACTGCGGGAGCATGGAGACGCGCATCGACCGGACTGCACCATCGAATCTGTGGCGCATCCCCTGCGCGTCGCTGACGGCGCTGGTGGCGTACCCCCTTGTCTGCACTCGCTTTCGCTGCACGCGGTGCGGTCGGTCCTTCCTGTCCCAGGCGCACTGAAAGGGCTGACGCGGCGCAGGCGGATGAATTGCTTCGCTCCTGCTTCGATCGGTCCCCCGGCTCCCCCAAGGCTCTTCAGGTCTGCCCGTTATCGGGCCGATAAGAGCGAGCAGGAAGCGACCTGCCGTGATCGCCACGAGTACGCCAGCCATGCACCTGCTGCTCAGCCGCTGCAACACACCGGAGTCGGCCTGCGTCGCTCTCCCGCACGGGCTGGCGGTCTGTTCGACGGTCCGCAGTCCGTCCAAGGAATCGGACAACGAGGATGCGCTGGCGATTCTGCCCGTTGACCACCGGCGGTCGGTGCTTGCCGTGGCGGACGGCGTCGGCGGCCGCACCGGCGGTGCCGAAGCGGCGCAGATCACCCTCGAGGCCATCCGCAAGGCGGTCGCCGACGCCGAGGAGGAAGAGGCCGCTCTGCGCATCGCCATTCTCAACGGCATCGAGGCGGCGCAGCACAGTGTGATCGACCTTGGCATCGGCGCCGCAACAACGCTCGCCGCCGTCGAGATCGCCGGCGACATCATCCGCCCCTACCACATCGGCGATTCGGAGATCATGGTCGTCGGACAGCGCGGCCGGGTCCGTTTCCAGAGCATCTCGCATTCGATGGTCGCCTATGCCGTCGAAGCCGGGATGCTCTGCCCCGACGAAGCGGTCCATCATAAGAACAGGCACATCATCTCGAATGCGGTCGGGTTGCCGGAGATGCGCATCGAGATCGGCCCGGCGATCCGATTGAACAGGCGCGACACGGTGCTCCTGGCGACGGATGGGCTGTTCGACAACCTCTACATCTCTGAGATTGTGGAGCGCATCCGCAAGGGGCCGCTGGAGCAGACCGTGGCGTCTCTGACGGAGACGGCGCTCAGGCGGATGCTCGAACCCGAGCAGGGTCAGCCGAGCAAGCCCGACGACCTCTCGATCATCGCCTTCCGGCCGGGCGCATAGGTGGAATTGCTCATTGGCGGGGACGGCGGCGCGGCCCGGCGGGACGCGGTCATATGATCTCCGCTCATGCCTGCCAAGCCGCAGCAAATCAAGGCGTTCAACCTTCGGCCCGGCCGCATCATCGGCGGCAAGTACATCGTCGAGTCGCGTCTCGGCAGCGGCTGGGAAGGCGAGGTGTACAAGGTCATCGAGCGCCGCACGGGGATTCACCGCGCCGCCAAACTCTTCTTCCCCCACCGCAACGTGAAGGACCGGGCCGTCACGTTCTACGCGAAGAAACTCGAGCGCCTCAGCAAGTGCTCGATCGTCATCCAGTACCATCACTCGGAGGTGTTCCGGCATCGCGAGACGGCCATCACCTGCCTGATCAGCGAGTACGTGGACGGGATTCTGCTGCATGACTTCGTGGCGAGGCATCCGCACCGGCGCCTGCCGGCCTTCGAGGCGCTGCACATGATTTACGCCTTGGCGCGCGGCCTCGAAGAGGTGCACAACCTGCGCGAATACCACGGCGACCTGCACGACGGAAACGTGATGGTCCGCCGACGCGGCATCTTCTTCGAAGTCAAGATCGTTGACTTCTTCCACTGGGGCCGGCCCACACCAACACACATCCGCGAAGACGTGCAGAACCTCGTGCGCCTTCTCTACGACGCCATCGGCGGCCACCGGCACTATGCGAAGCAGCCGGCGGAGATCAAGGCCATCTGCCGCGGCCTGCGCAACGACCTCATCGGACGCGCGTTTCCCACTGCCAGGCACCTCCGTGAGTTCCTCGAGTCCTTCGTCTGGCGGTCCTAGACGAACGCGACGAGGGCCAGACGGCCCCCGCACGGGCGGCTCGATCGCGCACGCCCAGTTATCGGGGGCGCGCGGGCGATTCGCGCTCAAGGGCGCTGCCGAATCCGCCGAATCGGGAGACGGGAATGCCTATGCCCTGTCTCGAACCGCTTCATTCCGACATGCCCTCCGCCGCCGGCGGCCCAGCGTTCCGCGAATGCCGGAACCTCGTGGTCAATCTTGACGGCGCGGGGGCTGCGGAGGTTGACGGGTTCGATGACCAGCCGGCAAACGGCCAGGAGGCCATCGACCGCCTGCCGGTGTGGCTTGCGGGAGGGATCGTCGTAGCCGTTGCCGGCGTGTTCTGGATCGGCGTGCTCACCATCGCCGGCTGGATGATCTGAGAACCGTCTGAAAACCTTCGGGCGCCGTGGTCCGGAGGGAGGCTCTGCGACTGGAGCGCCACGTCGTGACGCGGACGGTCGATCACGCCTGCTCGGTCATCGATCGCGCGCCGGCGTGGCCCGCGCTCCCGAAGCGTCGCTTGACGACGACACACCCAGTTCTCATACAGTCTCTGAGAAGACGCGACATGGGCGGCGCGCCGCATGCAACGACCCAGGTGGACGACGCATTCGGTCATCTCAGATGCTCCACAGCCGCCAACACCAGCACGGCGGCGCCGATACCAGTTTCGCGCGGCCGCGCACTCTTCCCCTCGCGCGCACCACGGCATCGCAAGGAGGTCCGCGCCTAGGATGGCAGTGCAGTCGTGTCCTCGTCGCGTGCGGGTGCGATCATCGGAGGCGTGCATGAAGCGGCGTGCGTTCCAACATTGCACGTGCTGGTCGCTGCTGCCGGTCATTCTGACGGCGCTGTTCCTCACGGCCGGCTGCTCGCGCAAGCCTTCCGACCGCGTCGTGGTCGTATACACGAGCGCGGATCAGGAGTACGCCGAGACGATCATCGCGGAGTTCCGCAAGCGGCATCCCGGAGTTCTCGTCCTCGCGCGCTACGACGATGAGGCGACGAAGTCAACGGGCCTGGTCGATCGTCTGCGCGCGGAGCGAAGCGATCCGCAATGCGACGTGTTCTGGGCGAACGAGCCGTTTCTCACGGAGAAACTCGCGCAGGAGGGCCTGCTCAAGGAGTGGGAGAGCGAAGCGGTGCGCGACTGGCCGGAGTCGTTTCGCCACCCGTCGCGATACTGGTACGGTTTCGCCGCGCGGGCTCGCGTCATCGCCTACGACCCGACGCGCCTGAGCGATCCGCCGCAGAACTGGCGCGACCTGGCTGACCCTCGCTTCCGCAGCCGAGTCGTCATTGCCGATCCGAATTTCGGTACCACGCGCGGCCACGTCTGCACCTGGTTCAATCTCTGGGGCGCCGCGGACTCGACGCAGTTCCTTCGTGACCTCAGGGCCAACGACATTCGCGTCGTGCGCAGCAATTCGCAGGCGGTGCGCGACATCGTCGCGGGCCTGGCCGACCTCGGATTCACCGACACCGACGACGTCTGGGCGGCGCAGCGAAACGGCTACAACGTGCAACTCGTCTACCCCCGCCACGGCGCAGGCGCGGGCCAGGGAACGCTTCTCATACCCAACACCGTCAGCCTCGTCGCCGGGCGGCCGGAGAACGCCGACGCCGGGCTGTTCGCCGAGTTTCTGCTCAGCGAGTGGTGCCAGATGCTCCTGCACGGCACGTCGTCTCACAATGTGCCCATTCTGCCCGGCGCGCTCGCTGCGAACATCGAGATTGAAGAGCGATACCGCATTCCCGACCCGCTCATCACCGACGTGGCGGCCGTCAGCGCCGGCATGGAAGAGGCAATGGCCGCGGTGAATGAGATTCTCCTCGGTCGCTGAGGCGAAGGCGGAGTCGGTCTTGTGGAGAAGGCCCGCATCCGCCCGTACCGTTGCCCATGCCGCTGCGCCTTTACAACACACTGACGCGCTCGATCGAGCCGTTTGCTCCGGCCTGTCCGCCTCAAGTGACGTTCTACTCCTGCGGCCCGACGGTCTACGACTTCGCGCACATCGGCAACTTCCGCTCTTTCCTTGCCGCCGACCTCCTGAGGCGTTACCTCGAGTTCAGCGGCTACTCGGTCCGCCAGGTGATGAACATGACGGACGTCGGCCACATGGTCGACGATGAATCGGCCGACGGCGGCGGACCGGACAAACTCGAAGTCGCCCGCCAGCGGCTGCTCGAATCCAAGAAGGCCGGCAAGCTGCCCGCGGGCGTCGATCTCGATCCGAACGACCCCTCTGCCATCGGTTCCTACTACGCCGACGCCTTCCTGGCGGACGCGCGCGTGCTGGGGCTGAAGGTGGCCCATGAGGTCCGGCGCGATCCAAGCCTCATGCCGCGACCGACGCAGTTCATTGCACAGATGATTGCGCTGATTCAGCGGCTCATTGAGCGAGGGCACGCCTATGTGGCGAGCGACGGCGTCGTCTATTTCGACGTGCAGTCGTTCCCGGAGTATGGCCGCCTCTCGGGCAACACGCTCGAACAGCTCCGCAGCGGCGCGGGCGGGCGCATCGACGAGGCCAACCAGGCGATGAAGAAGCACCCGGCCGATTTCATGCTCTGGAAGCCCGATCCGACGCACCTCATGCGCTGGCCCAGCCCGTGGGGCGAAGGATATCCCGGCTGGCACATCGAGTGCTCCGCCATGGCCATCGAACTGCTCGCGAGCCGCGATGAGCCGACGATCGACCTCCACAGCGGCGGCGAAGACAACATCTTCCCGCATCACGAATGCGAGATCGCGCAGAGTCGCGGCGCCACGGGTCAGCGCTTCTTCGCCCGTCACTGGTTCCATCCGCGCCACCTCTTCGTCGAAGGCCAGAAGATGAGCAAGAGCAGGGGCACGTTCCTGACGGTGCGCGACCTCCTCGCACGCGGCCACGGCCCTGCCGCCATCCGCCTCGAACTCATCAGGACCCACTACCGCTCCAACGCCAACTTCACCTTCCAGGGCCTGCGCGACGCCGAGCGCATGACGGCGCGCTGGCGAGCGTTCGTCGAGCGCGGCGAATCAGGCGGCTCTGACCGTCCTGCGGATGAGACGGTGCTGCGCGAGTTCGCCGAGGCGCTGGACAATGATCTGAATATCGCCGGAGCGCTGGGCGCCGTGAACAGGTGGATCGGCGGCATCGAGCAGCCGTCGCGCGCCGACGCGGCGCTGATGCGCCGACTGGACACTGTATTCGGCGTGCTCGAACTGCCCGAGCAGGCGAGTGCGGCGGTGCTGTCGGGGCTGGGCGTGACGCCGCAGCGAGATGAGGTCGACGCAGGCCGAGTCGAACAACTCATCGCCGAGCGCCATGCCGCGCGCGCCGCACGTGACTTCAGGCGAGCCGACGCGATCCGCGATGAACTTGCCGCGCTGGGAGTCGAGATCAAGGACAGCGCACAGGGGACAACGTGGTCGATGCGCCGCCCATGAAGGCGCGGCGATGCGAAGAGCGAGGTGGCGACATGAACTGCGACTTCAGTGAATCACCGGGTTGGATGACGCAATGCGCAATCCCGCAGCGAGCGACCTTGCAGGCAATGCGGCGGTCAGTGCTCTGCGTGCTCATGGCTGCGTTGCTGGCCGCCCCGGCCGCGTGCAACAAGGGCGGCAGGCCCGCAGAGCCTGAACGAAAGCCGAATGAGAACGCGGGTGCGACGGAGCAGCCGCCCGAGCCGCGCGGCTCGCTTCTGCCCGATCCGCGCAACCGCGTGCCCGCGTCGGGAGAAGTGCGCCAGGCCGCGCTGATCTATACCGTCGGCAGTCGCCGCATGTTGGGCCACTTCGTCTACCACGACGTGCCCGGCACGGCGCCGATCCTCCTGCTCCTGCACGACCAGTACGGGATCGACGGCTGGCTGCGCCAGCGGGCCGACGCCTACGCGCGCCTCGGCTACCACGTCCTCTGTCCCGACCTCTCCGAACTGCTCAACGAGACGCTTGATCAGCCTCTGCTCGACAACGTGATCGCCGCAATTGCGGAAGCGGAGACGCGCCTCGGCCGGGTCTCCACCGGCCGCCTCGCAGCCATCGGCTGGGGCAGCGGAGGCAGCCAGGCGCTTGCGCTCGCCCGCCACTTCGACCTGGAAGCGCTGATCATCTGCTACGCACCGCTCATCAGCACCCCTGCGGCGCTCGAGCGGGTGCGCGAGCCGGTGCTGGGCATCTTCGGCCGGCTCGACACCATCGTGAAGGAAGAGAGCGTGGAGGAGTTCCGATCGGTCATGCAGCAGATGGGGGGCACGTTCTCCGGCAATATCTGGTCCGACGAGGGGCATGACTTCATGCGCCGCCCCAACGACCCCACCAACGTCCAGGAGGCCGATCTCGAAATCATCCGCTGGCTCGACACCTACGTGGAGCCTTGATCGCGCCGGCAGCGCGCCGGCCCGCCCGCGCCTACACGCCGCGCGCCTGCGGATGCCAGATGACCTTGTGCAACTGCGTCTGGAGGCGCACGGGAAGCATGTCGTCGAGAATCCAGCGCGCAAGATCGGCGTGCGGCAGACCGGCGCAGCCGGCGATCTCGACTCCGGCAGCCTGCTCAAAAACGGGCGAGAAGTGCACCGCCGTGACGCGGCTTGCCAGATCGTGCCGCCGCACCACTTCGCGCGACCACTCGTAGTCCCGCCGATCGGTGATGACGAATTTCACCTCGTCGCGCTTCGTGAGATGCTCGACGTTGGACCAGAGGTTGCGATCGACCTCGCCGCTACCCGGCGTCTTGAAGTCAAGGATGCGGACAACGCGAGGGTCGCACGAGGCGATATCGCATGCGCCGCTGGTTTCCAGCAGGACCGTGCGACCGAGGTCGCACAGTCGCGTCATCAGGTCGTGCACGCCCGCTTGGAGAAGCGGCTCGCCGCCGGTGATCTCGACGAGACACGTCGTGTATTGCAGAACCGCTTCGATGATGGACTCAATGCTCTGCCTTTGCCCTTCATGAAATGCATACTCGCTGTCGCAGTAGTGGCAGCGGAGGTGGCAGCCGGTGAGCCGCACGAAAACGCACGGGCATCCCGCCCAGGTCGATTCGCCCTGAATGGAGTGAAAAATCTCGTTGATGCGCAGCGTGTCGGGCATGGCGAGCAGATCAGAATCCCAGCCGGATGGCGCGAGGCGAGCAAGGACAAGGGTAGGACCGCGGTGGCGGCGTTGAGGCACGAGAGGCGCGAAGAGGAGCCGGAGCATGGGCGTC
>CAADHA010000119.1 GCA_900696685.1 uncultured Planctomycetota bacterium | reverse complement strand
CGGCCAGGCCGACGATGGCAGCGACGATGCCGCTCAGCCGCGAGTCGATGAGGCTGCGTTCCGTGTCGTTCCACTTCCGTGACGGCCACGATCCCACCGTGAGCGTCAGCCGTCCGGTGGGGTGCCAATCGAACTGCGGGATGTTCGGATACTCTCCCCGGGCACCCACGCGAAAGGAGTCGTAGTACCGGTCGCGCGCCCGCACCTCCGCGCGTGTCGGCGTGTGGCTGGTTCGCGTGACCTGCTCGACGATCGAGATCGTCAGCGTCGTGCCGCCGCCGACCAGCAGGGTCTCCCCCTTCTCCTCGTCCACCCGCGCCGTGAAGCCGCTGGGCTCGAGCGACTTGAGCAGCGTGTCCATCAGTCGCAGGGCGCGGTCGAGGGCGTTCCTCGTGACCTGCAGGTCGAGCACTTCCTTCGGCGCGCTTCGCACGCCCGCCGGGTGATCCCAGCCATCGCGCTGCTTCAGGCGTGCCGCTGTGGCCCGTACGAGCGGGTGCGGGTCGACGAGCTCGGCGGGGACGCTGACGGTCGACTGGCTCTCGCGGGTCTGCTGGAGGGCGTGACGGACGCGCGCGTGCATGGCCGCCTCCTGTTCGGACAGCGGTATCGGTCCGGCGAGATCGCGCGCGCCGGCGGGGAGGGCGGGCAGCGGCACCTTGCGGGTGGGGCGACCGGCCTTGACCTTCGCCCAGTAGCCCCGCGGCGGCACCGGAATGCCGAGCTTCTTGCAGATCTTGACTAAGCCCACGTCGGACAGGCCGTAGCGGGGGGCGACGACCGTGACCGCGTCGGTCCAGACTTCTTCGTACAGCGCCTCCCGGCTGACGGGGGTGCCTCGGCGTCTCATCGCGTGTCTCCCGGTTCGCGCCGGAGCCGCTTGAGGACGGCGGCTCCTGTCAGTTCGAAGATTTGCTGTTCAGTAAATATTGCCATAAAGCCGAATCTTCGGTATGGTGCGTATATTTGCTGCACAGCAGACCTAGGCGGTGACCATGCTTCATGCGCAGGCGAGCGAACGGGAGCTGATTGATCAGTTCCTTGCCGCACTTCGGTCGCTGCCGGAAGTGCAGGCCGAACTAGAGCGCGCCGGCGCGCCGGAGCTCGACGCCCAGCTTGCGCTCCACGTCGCCGGTAAGCCCGTCCACGCGCTCGTCGAGCTGAGGAAGGCCGTCTATCCGCGCGACGTCCGTCAGCTCGTCTGGCGGATCAGGGACCTTGCCCGCCAGCAACCCGCCGGCGAGAGCGGCAGCGAGGCGCTGCCGGTGCTGATCGCCGAGTCCATCTCGCCGGGGGCGAAGGAGTTGCTTCGAGCCGAGCGGGTCGGGTACTACGACAGTGGGGGCAGCCTCTACCTGCCGGCCCGGGGAGCCTACCTCTACGTCGATCGGCCGCCGCCCAAGTCGTTGTCCCGCTCGATGCGCTCGCTGTTCACGGGGCGGCGCGGACAGGTCGTGCACGGCCTGTTGGTTCGCCACCAGGACTGGTTCGGCGTGAAGGACCTGGCCGAGCAGACGCTGGTTTCGTCCGCCACGGCGTCCCAGGTGCTCACCGAGATGGAGCGCTTCGACTGGCTGGAGTCGCGCGGGCAGGGCCCCAGCAAGCAGAGGCACCTTCGGGAACCCGCGGCGCTGCTGGATGCTTGGGCGAAGCAGCTCAGCTCGATCCGGCCCCCGGCGCTGCGACGCTACTTCGTGCCCGCGATAAAGCCCGACGGCCTGATGGAGCACCTCGGTCAGGTTTTCGAGGCGCATAGCGTCGACTACGCCGTCAGCTTCGAGGCCGCTGCGCAGCGCTACGCGCCGTTCCTGTCGGCGGTATCGCAGGTTCGGTGCCGACTGCTGGCGGGGTCGGGGGGCGATGCCGCGATCGCGGACCTCGGCGCACGCGTCGTCAGCGAGGGCGCGAATCTCGCCGTCATCGAAGCGAAGTCGGCCGGTGACCTGCTCTTTCGCGAGCGGGTCGGCGGAGTCTGGCTGGCCAGTCCGGTCCAGGTGTACCTCGACCTCCTGCGTGGCGAGGGTCGAGCCAAGGAGATGGCCGAACACCTGCGCCGAGAAAGGATCGGCTTCTAATGGCCAAGCCCGCAACCTTCGACGGTTACAGCGACCAGTACACGCTCGACTGCGAGCGGGTGCTGGTGACGCTGCTGCGAGGCCTGGGGCCGTGGAAGGACTCGGTCTACTTGGTCGGCGGCCTCACGCCGAGGTATCTGGTCCCCGCGCGTCCGCCGGTCGTGCCTGCGCACGCCGGCACTATGGATGTCGACATCGTCATCGACCTGCAGATCCTGGCCGACACCGAGGCGTACCACACGCTCGAAGAGAACCTGAAGCGCATGGGGTTCGAGAGGGCCGAGAACGAGCAGGGGGCCAAGCTCTCCTGGCGTTGGCAGACCCGGACCGAGCACGGCGCACTGATGGTGCTGGAGTTGCTGGCCGACGCGCCGCAGATCGCCGGAGGCCGGGTGCAGCCGCTGCCGACGGAAGGCACGATCTCGGCGCTCAACATCCCGCACTCGTCGATCGTCTTCGACCTGTACCGGGTCGCCGAGATCCGCGCCGAGCTGCTCGGCGAGAACGGGATGGCGACCGAGCGCGTCAAGCACGCCGACATCGTCAGCTTCACCTGCCTGAAGGCATTCGCGTTCGACCAGCGCTTCGAACGCAAGGACGCCCACGACTTGATCTACTGCATCGAGCACGCGCCGGACGGGCCGGACGCCGTCGTAGCGGCCTTCGGCCGGGCGCTCGCGGGCAAGCACTCGGCCGTGGTTCGAGAGGCGCTGGACGTCCTGCGCCGACGCTTCGCCGATGACAAAGCGACCGAGGGCTATCGCAAGGACGGGCCGGTCTCGGTGGCCAAGTTCGAGCTTGGCGAAGGACAGGACTCTGATCTGCGCGAGGCCAGAGTGCTTCGACAACGTCAGGCCAGCGATCTCATCGATCGACTCCTTGCTGGAATCGGGTAGCCGCCAATCATGCGTCGTCGAGTTCTGATCTCCTGGATAGCCGTAAACAACGATCCCTACGAGCGTGATCGGGCCGGTAGTGCCTTTCGCCTTGTCGACGGTTCCCCGGTTCCCGGCCCGACACTGACCTTGTTGTTCGATCCTGATTCGCCGTATGCGGGGAGCATTTCCGACTTCGTGCTGTTCCATGGACGCTCGCCCGACGGGAAGGAGACGCGCCAGTCTCGAGCGGTCAGCCAGATGCGTATTCCACGCCATCGCGGACACCGTTCCGCTGTGATGGCGGACAGCATTCCGCCGTGATGGCGGACAGCGTTCCAGGCTGAAGGCGGACAGCGTTCCGCACTGATCGCGGACACCGGGGTGGT
>CAADHA010000118.1 GCA_900696685.1 uncultured Planctomycetota bacterium | reverse complement strand
CTGCAAGAAGGAACGGACCCGGGTGGTAATTCGCATCGGCCCCCAGCGTCTCGGGCACGAGGTGATGACGACGCTCCACGTGACGCAGCATGCGCAGCGCGTTGCGCGGCTCGGCCCGGCCGTCGGCAGTATCCACCGTCACATCCAGACACAGCCCGCAGCGGTTCTCCATCAGCACGTGCCCGCTGTGGCACAGGTGCGATTCGCGGCCAAACCCCTTGCGCGCCAGCCACGCTTCGGGGTCGCTCGTCGAGCGATGCGTCTTGTTGCTCCGCTTCTGGCCTTTCCAGCGAGTAGCATGGGTTGGGTGGGGTGGGATAAGCGACGCTTTGGGAGCGCATCCCACGGCGCCCGGAACGGCCTACACTTCACGTGGAATGAGCGCGGGCTCTGGGGGCCGCATGTCGTGAGCATGCGACGTCAGGCCACTGCCGGCTTGCCTTGCTTGGCGCCCTCGCTGCCCGGCTTCTTTGCGAACGCGTCCTGCTGCATCACGAACCCGATCACCGCAGTGACGAGGACGATGAGCGGGAGGATAATCGGATTGGCCGCGAAATCCTGCCGCAGCGCCGGCTGCCATGCCTCGACCTGAATCAGCAGCGTGACCGCGCCGATGACGAGCACGACTGCGCCCGCGATGCACGTCATCGCCACGATCACCACGCGGTAGAGTATGAAGGAGAGCAGGCCGAAGGCGACCAGGCCGATGAGCGCGCCCGCGTAGTACGTGTCCGGCGGCATCTGCGCGATCGACCATGCGTTCGCACCGACGAAGGCGCCGGCCAGGCCGCCGCACGCCGCGATCGCGTACTTCATCAGCGGCCAGGCGATGACGGCCGTCAGCACACCGACGCACGCCGCGACGATGAGGCTTGACTCCATCGACTTGCTCATCACGAACCCCAGGCCCATGCCCGTGAGAAAGGCCACTGTGATCACGATCCACCTGTGCCACCGGTAGCCGTTGATCACGCTCAGCAGTCCGACGGTGACGAAGATCCCCGCCCAGACGAAGTGGAGTTGCTGGAGGACGTCGATGAGTTCATCAGGGCGGCTGAGGATGTCCAGCCGGTGCATGTTGTCGAGGAAGAGGCGGAAGGGATTGAGCCCGACTTCGGAGAGCGATTCGCGAAGCCCTGGTTGGGCAGCGCCGGCGGGAGCAGCAGCGAGTGAAAGCAGGTTCATGCGACTGGCCTCGTGATCAATTGGGGAATGGAGGAGCGGCCGGGTAAGAGCATTTGCTCATTCCTTATCGGCCTTCCTGCGTCCGAGGCTCGACTGAATCAACAGCCCGATAATCGCAGTCCCGAGCCACCATGCCAGCGCTGCGGCCGCTGAGCCGGGCAAAAGGCCATCCACTGCAAGCCCGGAGCGCATCAGCAGCCAGTAGGCGCCGGCAAGCATGATGAGTGAACCGGAAAGCGAGGTGACCACGGATGCTGCGGCGGTGGGTGCAAGTACGCCGACGAGAACGCCGACGACCATCCCACCGGCCGCCAGCAGGAGCGTCATCCACTTCTGTCGCCCCGGCGCATCCTTCCACTTGTCCGCTGCGGTCTGCGCGATGAACTCGACGGTGTCGTCGAGACGCTGGCGCCATTCCGGCGCAACGTGCGCGGGTTCCGCGTCGTCCGTGTGTTGCGTCGAGCGTTCGAGGAGGCGCTTAAGTTCCTGATCGACCTCCTTGCCGATGTTGCGGAGCTGGTGTGGCAGCAGATCATCATCGGAGATGTCGGAGGCAGGCGAATCAGCGTAGAGGCCTGTGAGTTCCGCCCAGGCGAAGAAGCCCAGCGGGGCCGCAAGCCCGAGGCTCACCGCGAGGAGCAGTCCCATGACGAGCCTGTACGCGACGATTGAGGCGAGCGCGCCGAGCGAGGCGCCGATCCCGACTGGCCAGAGGATCGACAATTCGTGGGGTATCGCGGCGCCGGCCACGAGCCCGACGCCGGCGCCGAACACTGCCGCAGCGAGGACGAGCATCGGCCTGAAGAGCCGCTTCCCGAAGATCCATATGACCACACCAGCCAGAAGCGCAATCGCGACGGCCCCGTGCGCCGGAACCGGCATACTGTCGAGAAGGTCTGGAAGCATGCTGGGCCTGGTTCTTCCCTCAACGGATCTGACTCGCATGATCCTAGCCGCCCGGCCGGGCGATCCGGCCTGCCAGCCGGGCAAACCGCCCCGAACTGCGCGTGGCGCGGGCGATTCGCTCTGCCGTCCAATGTGATGCGTATACTCACCGCGAGGATTTCACGACCGCCGGCAGCACGGTGCATCCGCGCCGCAGGGCTGCGGCGTCGACGGCTGGCCAGGAAAGGCGGCAGATCATGCCCATGCTCGGTTTGAGTTTCCCCGGCGGATGGGAGTGGATCGTCATCGTCATCATCGCTCTTCTGATTTTCGGGCGGCGCCTCCCCGAGGTCGGGCGCGCGCTCGGTCAGAGCATCGTCCAGTTCAAGAAGGGCATCAAAGGCATCGAGAACGAGATCGAAGAAGAGTCCAACCGCCCGGACGCCCCACTCAAGCCATACGACAAGCGATTGGGCGGTGATGAGGCCGAACTCCGCCGCCTCCAGGAACAGCAATCCTCAGCCGCACAGTTCAAGCAGGAAAAAGCGGCGACCGACCCTCCCTCGTAAGAGAGCGCGGCGGATCCAGAGGCACGAACTTCACCTTGAGCCCTTTGCTCCGACTCGCCTTCTTGCTCT
>CAADHA010000117.1 GCA_900696685.1 uncultured Planctomycetota bacterium | reverse complement strand
GGGACGATCGTGATCAAGGGCAAGGACATCACGGTCAACGGCTCGGGGAAGATCAATGCCAAGGCGTCCGGGGACATCGTGATGAAGGGGTCGAAGATCCTGCAGAACTGAGGTACGCCGCGATGAACGCGAAGGACCTGCCCGATCAGGTGACGGGCGCCGCCGAAGACGATACGTTGCTGCCCGGGCTGCTGCGGGCGCGGCTTGCGCCCCAGGGTGAGGCGATCGAGCCGCCGGCGCCGCGGCCGGAACCGCGGCACGGCGTCGTGATCGGCGAGCTGCTTGCGATCGTCGAAAGCGGCGCCGTTCCGCTGGTGCGCTACACCGGCCAACCTGGGCACGCCGCTCTGCGCGCGCGCTCCACAGTCGACCTGCACGGGCCGCACGTGGGTGCACCGGTGGTGTTGCTATTCGAGGAGGGCGACCCGACGCGCCCCATCGTCGTCGGCGTGTTGCGAGAAGAGGTAGGCTGGCCGCTGAGCGACCCTCCGGCGCAGGTCCAGGTCGATGCAGATGGCGAACGCATGGTCGTCAGCGCGCGCGAACAGCTCGTCCTGCGCTGTGGCAAGGCGTCCATCACGTTGACCAGTTCGGGAAAAGTGCTGATCGAGGGTAACTATCTGCTCAGCCGCTCGAGCGGGGTGAATCGGATCAAGGGCGGATCGGTCCAGCTGAACTGACTGCGTGGAGGTGCCCAGTGCCGGTGAAGCTGCTCCCTGTTCCCTACTTCATTCAGCCAACGGCGGTTACGTGTCAGTCCACGTGTCTGAAGATGATGTCGGTGTACCTGGAGCGCGAGATCGTGCTCCAGTCGACGGGCGCTGAAGCCATTTCGATCGCGCAGATCTGGTCCGAGGTGAATTCGGGTCCAGGGCGGCCGTCTGCGGTACTCAATGCGCACGCGAACTTCAAGTGGTGGCTGGAGCGGCGGTTTTCAGGGCTGCGATTCGAGTACACGACATGGAGTAACGAGGCTGACGCCGCGAAGGCGATCACTCAGTCGATTGATCTGCGAATGCCGGTTCTTGCCAGCGTCAGTCACGAGCGGGTGGCCGGGCACATCGTTCTTGTGGTCGGCTACGAAGGCTATCAGCCTCGAATGAGCTCGATAGGCTTCCAGCTGGTCGTTCACGACCCCTATGGACGTTTCGATCCGCTGCTCGATTCGCAGCTCTACGGCGGACGACGGATGACGGGCGCGCTTTCGCTGACTTCCGGGGGCGAGTTGGGGCCAGGCCAGCAGGTCCGAGTACCGATCAGCGCGCTAGGCCGGCGCCGCAGCGGCGATGCGAGTGCCGGCACCTTCTTCCTGCTGGCACCAAGACGGGCTTAGCCGTCATGGAACTCGTCAACGTCACCCGCATGGTCGCCGGCTACACGATGGGGCTCGAGGCAAGCGGGCGCGAGCTGCTGGTCGTCGCCATCAAGGGGACGTTCGCGCTGCCCAAGCCCGGCGAGGAGGTCCGCCTGGCCGAGCAACAACTGCCGCTCGTGATGGCCGACACCTTCACCGGCGAGCCGGGGTTCAGCGCTCCGATCCATGAGGTCGACTTCGCACCGCGCAAGCATGCCTGCGACGTGCTGTTGATCGGCAGTGCCTACGCGCCGCCGGGCAAGAAGGTGACACGGATGCAGGTGAGCCTGCGCGCGGGCACGATCACGAAGACCTGCGATGTCGTCGGCCCCCGCGTATGGAGGGCGAGCGGGCTGCGCATCGCCGCTTCCGAGCCCGAATACTTCGCACGGCTGCCCTTGTCCTACGACGTCGCCTTCGGCGGCGCCGACCGGCACAGCGAGGTTGAATCCGAGCACGATGCCTACCTGCCCAACCCAGTAGGGCGTGGCTGGCACAAGCACTTGAAGGCGGCCTGGGTCGATGGCTCGCCGCTGCCGTCCACCGAGCAGCCGGGCCATCCCGTCACGTCACCAGCCGATCAGCGCCGGCCGATGGCCTTCGGCCCGCTCGGGCGCGGGTGGGCGCCGCGCGCGCGCTATGCCGCGACCTATGACCAGCAGTGGCTCGACGAGGTGTTTCCGTTCCTGCCGAAGGACTTCGACGAGCGCTACTTCCAGGCCGCACCGCTTGACCAGCAGATACCGATACCCCAGGGCCCGCTCGAGATCGAACTGCGCGGCTTCACGCTGGATCAGGTGCGCAGGTTTCAGCTGCCGCCCTTCGAAGCGCCTGTGCACGTTTTCCCGAAGAAGGGCGACCGGGAAGACCATCTCGCCCGACTCGACACGATCGTCATCGAGCCTGACGAGGAGCGCTTGACGATGACATGGCGCGTGACGCGGCCGCTGAGGAAGAGCATGCACGAGATCGCGCAGGTGCTGGTGGGCCGCCGCTCGCGTGGCTGGTGGCGTGCCCGCGAGCTCGGCAAGACGCATTACGCCGGGCTCGGTGCGCTCGTGCGCGAGAAGCGCGAGCGGGAGACGGTCGAGTGAGGGTGGCCAGCCGGGAGGATCGGGCGTCATGATCGCCGGGGCAAGTGTTGCGCGTTCGCGATGAGCAAGACCGATCTGGCCATCGTTCGCGCCGGGCTCGTGACCTCGGTCGGGTTGAGTGCGCCAGCCAGTTGCGCGGCTTTCCGCAGCAAAATCTCCAACCCGAGCGAGACGAGGTTCATCGACAGCGGGGGGCAGTGGATCATGGCGCACCAGGTGGAGCTGGAGCAGCCGTGGCGCGGGCTGACCAAGCTGGCCAAGATGGCGGCGATGGCCATCGACGAGGCCATGCAGGCCGCATCAGCGACCTGGCCGCGCGCGCGTTGGCGCCAGCTACCGTTGCTACTGTGCGTGGCCGAGAAGGACCGGCCCGGGCGCACCGAGGGCCTGGACGACCGGCTGCTGCCGATGATCGCGGCCGAACTCGGCGTGACCTTTGCCGAGGACTCGGTGGTCGGCGCACATGGCCGCGCCGGCGTGGGCGTGGCGCTGGTCGCGGCGAGGGGCCTTGTCGGCGAGGGCCGGGCCGAGGGCGTGCTGATCGCCGCCACCGACAGCCTGCTGAGCTGGCCCACGCTGGGCCACTACGAACGCGAAGGGCGCCTGCTTAGCGAGGGCAACTCCAACGGTTTCATTCCGGGGGAAGGGGCCGGGGCACTGCTCGTCAGCGCGGCGGGCGCATCGGGCGCAGATCGTTCGGGGGCAGCCGCAGGCTTCGTCTGCAACGGCGTCGGCTTCGCCCAGGAGCCGGCCACGATCCAGAGCGAAGAGCCCCTGCGCGCCGAGGGCCTGCGCCAAGCGATCGTGGCTGCGCTGGGCGAGGCCGGGCTGGCGATGCACGACATCGACTACCGCGTCACCGACCTCTCCGGCGAGCACTACTACTTCAAGGAGGCGGCGCTGGCGCTGTCGCGCACGCTGCGGCAACGCAAGGAGGAGTTCGATCTCTGGCACCCGGCCGAGTGCACCGGCGAGGCGGGTGCGGCCGCGGGCATCAACGTCATCGCGCTCGCGCAGGCGGCGGCAGCCAAGGGCTACGCCAAGGGGCCGCGGGTGATGGCGCACTGGGCCAACGACGGCGGGCAGCGGTGCGCGGCAGTGTTCGAGCAGCGCACCGCCGCGCACGCGGCTGGCGTGCGGGCCTGACGGGCTGGCGGCAACGACACAAGCGAAGAGCAGCGGCAGGGAAGCGGTCGAAATGTCGAACCAGGTCTACGCCAACAACATGGAGGTGTCGTGCAAGGCGGCGGCCGGCAAGTCCATCTGCGCCTTTCCGGACGTGTGCTTCACGCCGCCGCAGACGCCCGCCACGCCGCCCGGCGTGCCGATTCCGTACCCCAACACCGGGATGGCTAGCGACACCACCAGCGGCTCGACGAGCGTGAAGATCTCGGGCAAGGAGGTGATGCTCAAGAACAAGAGCTACTTCAAGAAGAGCATGGGGGACGAGGCGGGGTGCGCGCCGAAGAAGGGGGTGATGACGTCCAAGAATATGGGGAAGGTTTACTTCACCAAGTGGTCGATGGATGTGAAGGTGGAGGGCGAGAACGTTGT
>CAADHA010000116.1 GCA_900696685.1 uncultured Planctomycetota bacterium | reverse complement strand
GTAGATCGTGAACTCGTCGGACAACTCGCGCTCGAGCCGCTCGAGCGTCTCGATCTCGCGGGCCGCGTGGCCGCGCCGGGCGGCAGCGTCGATTTCGTCGGGGATGATCCGGGCCATGGCCGTGAGTAGATTCCGAGGGCCATATCATCACCGATCGGGTCGGGCCGCGGGCGCTTTCGAGCCGCGCGCCCTGGGGGGCGGACCCGCTTGCCCGAATCAGTTCAGCACCCGATAACCGCGGCCTGCCATGCAGTTGTGGACGATCTGGATCTGGGACTCGGCGCCGTGTGCGGCGCCAGATGCGCCACCGGACACTGCACCGACTGCCGCGCCGGTATTGCGGCTGTACCTCGAACCCATCGCGGCGGAGAGCGCCACGCCCAGGAGGGCACCGATGGCGGCGCCGGCGGCCGCCTGGGTCGCGGCGTCGCGCTGTTGCGCGTACTGCTGGCGGTCACGCAGATCGGCTTCGTAGCGCGCGGTGTCGACGCCCTGCATGTCGACGACCCGGGCGGTAGCCGGCGCAGGCGGTGAGGAAGGTGGCGAGCAGGATTCCAACGCATGCCCTCTCAGGTTCGCAGGTTGATTTGGGGTGGCTCACCCTGTGAGCCCGGGAATTGCCAGATTGGGTGGTGGTCAACGTCGCCGACGCGGCTACGGTTGGGCGTGTGATGACGAACGGGCCATTTTCACCTGCTTGACCACCGTCGACTGGCGACCGCAAGATCGCATGATTCGCCTCGTGAACTGCCGATTGCCATCAAGGGCGTAGCGACCGGTTTCGAACCGTGCATCATGCCGATCGGCAACGTTGCCAGTCCAGCGCCGGCGCGAGTCTGGCAGCATAGTTGCGAATGTCCAGAGAGGGAACCGCCAGCATGAGTCAGCACGCGAAGTTGATGGAGACCACGCGCATCGCGCTCGCGGCCTATCTGCACGACATTGGCAAGCTGGCAGAGCGCGCGGGCGCGTTCGACAAGGATCCGCGCCTGGCCGCGAACCTCACCTTGTATTCCCCGTTTCATGAGGACGGACGCTGGTTCAGCCACCGTCACGCGGCAAACACCGCACTTGCGATCGATCATCTGGAACCGCACATGCCCGCGCTGTTGAGCGACGATCCGCTGCCGTTTGCGGGACGTCGCCACGCAGGTGCGGCGGAGCAGGCGACCGACGCCTCCGACTCGCTGATCAATGCCGCGGCGGCCCACCACAAGCCTGCGACGTTCCTTCAGTGGATCGTTGCCACAGCCGATCGCGTAGCGTCGGGATTCGAGCGGGAGGAGTTCGAGCGCTACAACGACGCACGCGAGCAGACTGCTGCGGGACGCAACCACTATCAGGCGCGGTTGCTCACGCTGTTCGAGCAACTGCGCATTTCCGGCAACGAGTCCGCCGACAGGGAACTGGAGTGGCGCTATCCGCTGCGAACGCTTTCGCCCGCTTCGATCATTCCTGCCACGGCGGCAGATTGCGAGCCGCGAAACAACGATGCCGCAAAGGCGGAATACGCCGCGCTGTGGTCTTTCCTGTGTGAACAGATTCGCCGTATTCCGGCGAGCCACAGGGCATCGCTGCCGCTTTGGCTCGATCACTTCGACAGCCTCTGGCTCACGACGGTTCACGCGGTGCCCGCGGCCACTGCGTTCGGCGTCCGACCGGAGGTTTCCCTGTACGATCACTCGCGTACCACGGCGGCGCTGGCTGCCGCGTTGTGGCGCTGGCACGAGGAGAACAGTGTCGTCGGAGCCGATGCCGTGGCGGGCCTGCGCACGCGCGACGACTGGTCGACCGAGAAATTCCTCTTGGTACAAGGGGACTTCTTCGGAATCCAGGACTTCATCTTTTCCGCCGGCGGGCAGACCCACAAGCGTGCAGCCAGGCTGCTGCGTGGCCGCTCGCTTCAGGTGTCGATGTTCACCGAGGTCGCCGCGCTTCGCATTCTCGACGGGCTGGGCTTGCCGCCGACGAGTCAGGTCATCAACGCAGCCGGCAAGTTCCTGATCGTGGCCCAGAACACACCCGAAGCGATCGGTACGCTCGAGCGAGTCCGCAATGCACTCGACACCTGGTTCGAACAGCACGCTTTCGGCCAGGCCGGCATCGGACTTGCCTGGGAGGCTGCCAGCTGCAACGACTTCCTGCGCCTTGCCGGCGAACGTAACGAGCAGACCCCGTTCAGCAGATTGCTGGGGCGGTTGCACGACGGTCTCGAGCGGGCCAAGTACCGGCGATTCACGCTCGCGACGCGGGGCGCCCGGGTCTTCACCGATGCCGCATTCCCGTTCGGGCCTTGCGCCTTCAACGGACGGTTGCCCGCGGACCGGCCGGGAAGCGGGTCCGAGCCTCCCTCGTGCGCCTTGTCGCGCGATCAGATCCGGATGGGCGAGGCCGTGGTTCGGGGGCTCGATCGTCTGCTCGTCGTCGAGGGTGCCGGGCGGACGATGCTGGGCGACGGGGCCTCGACGACAGTCCTCGGCGCTGAACTCTTCGGCTACGTGCTGGCGTTCACGCGCAGCGAGGAGGCAACGGGGCGATTCGGCGATCTGGCCGCATCGGGCGCCCTGCGCCGCTGCTGGGACTTCTCCGCTCCGTGCGGTGACGACGACACCGGCATGCAGCCGCTGTTCGCTGGCTACGCCAGGCGCTTCGTGAGCGGTTATGTTCCGCGTGTCGCGAAAGCCGAGGAGGCGCTGTCCGCGCGCCACGAGCGACTGGCAGACGAAGACATCGTGCGCGAGCCTGGCGAGTTCAAGACCTTGGACATGCTCGCTTGCGAAGATCGGCAACCCGACGCCGACGGTCGATGGCTCGGGGTCGCCGCGCTGGGGGTGCTCAAAGGCGACGTCGACGACCTGGGAGAGGTTTTCCGTGTCGGGCTGCGCCAACCCAGCTTCGCGAAATGGGCGTCGCTTTCGCGCCAGGTGAACGCCTTCTTCACGATAAGGCTGCCGTGGTTGCTCGCCCGCGAGTTCCCGAGTGTCTACACGGTCTTCGCAGGCGGCGACGACTTCCTGCTCATCGGTCCGTGGCGCACTTCGCAACGACTGGCGGCCCGGATGCGGGCGGAATTTGGCCGCTACGTCGCCGGGAATCCGGCGCTGCATTTCTCGGCCGGGATCGCTACGGCGGCGCCGGGCGCTCCGGTGCCGAGTCTCGCGGATACCGCCGAAGAGGCGTTGCGTGCGGCCAAGCGCCGACCTGGAAAGGACGCAGTGACGTGTTTCGGTGAGACCGTGCCCTGGGACGACTGGCTGTCCCTCGAGCAGGCTGCTCAGGAGCTTGATCGGCTCCGGGACGAAATCGGCCTCTCTACCGGTTACGTCTACGGATTGTTGCAGTTCATCGAGATGCAGCGCAACGCTGTCGACAAGGGCGACGTGGCGTCGACGATCTGGCGCGCGCGCCTGGCGTATCGCACTCGCCGGATGCTGCTGCGGAAGAAGGAACTCGACGAGGCGGCGCGCCAACGGCGCCAGGCGGAGCTCGTCACCGCATTTGGGTCCCGGGGCGTCGAACGGCACCTCGGTGCATTTCGCATCCCGGTCTTCAACCACCTCTACAGTCGGCGCGATCGCTGACGGGGAGTACACGTCATGTCAACACGATCCGAGTCGCGTCAAGGACATTCCGGCGGCGGGGTAACGGGAAAGCGCGTGGATATCCGCCTCGACGACGTGCGCTTCGGAGCGAGGCCCGATGCGCAGCTGTTCGCGGCGATCGCCGAAAGCAAGGCGCAGAAGATAGCGGACAGTTCACGCGAGGACAAGAAGAACGAGCCCAACAAGAGTTCGCAACTGCGCCGCTTCTACGACGAACTCGTGATGTGGCACGAGAAGGTCGCCTCGAGCGACGAGGAATTCGAGCGCCTGCAGCCGTACATCTACATGCTGAAGGCCAAGGTGGCGTACGCGAAGGGCCGACGACGCGTCGACGGCAACTTCGAGGCGCTCTTCAGCCGCGTGATCGACCAGTGCACCGACGCCGCAACGCTGCGGCAGGCCAAGCTGTTCATGGAGGCATTCATGGCGTTCTACAAGGTCCACAACAACAAATGAGGGCGTGAACGATGGCACAGCAACTGAGACTCGAACGCATCGAGCTCATCACCGGCACGATCGAACTGCTCTCCGGCCTGTGTATCGGCGCGAGCGAGGGCGAGATCCGCATCGGCGGCGTCGACAACCAGGTGATTCGCAACGCGCATGACCGTGGCCGGCCGTACATTCCGGGCTCGAGCATCAAGGGTAAGGTGCGCAGCCTGCTCGAGTGGCGCAGCGGGGCGGTCCGTTCCGAACCGCTCGGAGTCCACGACATGTCCGAGAGCAGGCCCCTGGTGCGCTCGATCCTGCAGCTCTTCGGAGTCGGCGGCGGCGATCAGTTGAGCGATGCCGAGGCTCAGGATCTTGGGCCGAGCCGGCTGGCGTTCTGGGACGCCCAGTTGTCGCGCGAGTGGGTTGAGCGCGTCGAGCGCGAGAACCTCCTGCTCACCGAAGTGAAGACCGAGAACCGTATCGATCGGATCCGTGGCGTGGCCGGGTACGGGTACCTCAGGCAAACCGAGCGTGTGCCGGCGGGCGCACGGTTCGACTTCCGTCTGTCGGTCAAGGTGCTCAACGTCGACGCCGACGACGGCGCCGCGCTTCGTCACGTCCTCTATCAGGGCCTTCGCCTGCTGGAGATGGACAGTCTCGGGGGATCGGGCTCGCGCGGCTACGGGAAACTGAAGTTGCGCAACCTGGCTTTGGACGGCGCCGACGTGCAGGCCGATTTCGACGGTACCGATCCGTTCGTGGCATGAAGCGCTATCGCGTCGCGCTGCGGCCGCTCACGCCCTTCGGTACGCCGCTGGCCGGCGATACGCTGTTCGGTCATCTGTGCTGTGCAGCCACCCAGCGCCGGGGTGAGAGCGGCCTTGCAGATCTGCTCGCGGGCTATACCGACGGCCGCCCGTGGGCAGTGCTCTCGGACGCTTTTCCGGCGGGCACGCTGCCGCGGCCGACGCTGCCTGTGGGCGTCGCCGGCCTCGACATCGATCCCCGCGACCGAAAGGCACTGAAGGCGATCGAATGGCTGCCAGCAGGCGAGTGTCACCTGCCAGTGGCGCAGTGGATTCGCAGCGCGGCGGCCGACGGACTCGGCGGCGCACCGGAGCACCGATCGATCAGCCGCGTCGCTGTCACGACCCGAAACACCATCAATCGCCTGACCGGCACCACCGGACGCGACCAGTTCGCGCCCAGGCAGATCGATCAGATCTGCTTCGGGCCCGATGTCATGCTGGACCTCTATGCGGTCCTCGACGAGCAGCGGATGGCGGTCGAAGAGTTCCGCGTGCTTCTCGCGGACGTTGGGCGCTGGGGTTTCGGGCGCGACGCCTCGACGGGGCTCGGCAAGTTCACGATCGAGGGTCTGGCCGAGGTGCCAGAGGCTGCACCCTCGCGGCACGCGATGGCGCTCGCGCCGTGCGCCTTCGATCCCGGGGTGATCGACCCTGATGGTTGCTGGTGGCTCCCGGTTACCCGCTTCGGTCGGCACGGCGGAACTGCCGCACTGGGCGGTGGTGGGGGGCCATTCAAGCGCCCGTTGATGCTGGCGCGAACCGGCGCGGTGATCCGCTGGAGGCAACCCTGCGTTGCGATCTGGCATGGGTCGGGGTTGGGCGGCACGAGGCAACCCATCTCGGCCGCAATCCCTGCGACGGTTCACCAGGGGTATGCGCCGCTGGTGTCGATCAATGTGGAGGAAGTGTGATGACCACCGTGATCCACGCCGAGCGCGTCGAACTGGTGCTCACACCGCTCACGCCGATTCACGTCGGATGCGGGGTGGACTTCGTCCCCATTGGGTACGTCATCGATGACGGCTTCCTCTACGCGTTCGACCCGGCGCGCGTCCCGGTCACCGAGAGCGATCGCGCCGCGCTGAATGCAGCTGTTCGCCGTCGGGGAAGTGACGCGATCCTTGCGCTTCACCGCTTCTTCTTCGAGCGCTCGGATTGGTGCAAGGGTGCAGCGCGCAACGTGGTGGCGGTCGCAGCCGGCGTCGCGGAACAGTACCGGGAGCGCATCGGCGAAGTGGCGCAATTCGAGACGGG